>JAJYPQ010000112.1 GCA_021795255.1 Pseudomonadota bacterium | reverse complement strand
ACTTATGGGCCATGCTCTTCCACATCTTCCATCCAGGGCTTTGGTTCAGCGGCCCATGGTACTACCACCCCCGCTGGCACTTTTATGCCGCATATCGGTACATCGCGGGTTCCTGGCAGGCCTCGCTTTCGGTCGGCGTGGCGCTCTTCGTCGGGGGCGTTCTTTCTCTTTGGATCGATCGGCTGATCGTGCGCTGGAACCGCAGTCCGTAAGCCGATGCCCCTGAACCCCCGGCCTTTTTATCGTCTATACTGGCCTAAAAAATGAGACGCATATGTATCACTTTTTGAGCCACTTGCCGGACCTGGATCTACCCAGGCAGACCATCCACCGAATCCGCAAAGGACAGGGGCGACTCGCCGTTCTGATGGCGGCCTTGCGCGAGGCCGGGTATGAACTCCGGCCGGACCCGGCAACACTGGCTCAGAAGGTCGGACAGCGCGAGATCGCAAAGCGTGCAGGTCTCGCCCGGATGACTGTGGCGGCATTGGCGAGAGGCGAGGGCACCATCCAGAGTTATGTCACCCTGGCAGCGGCCCTCAAAGTCACGCCTAGAATCGCAGAACGAAAATCCTACTTGGCGTGCATGTCCAGCCGGGACCAGACCTGGCGGACGCCACAAGATTTGCTGGCCTCTATCCTGGCCGCTGCTAGCCGCTCCGAATTCGATCTTGACCCTTGCTCGCCGTCATCGGACGGACCAGTGCCGGCGCTCGTGCGCTGGACGGAAGCCGATGACGGACTATCGCGGCCATGGACTGGCCTGGTGTTCGTGAACCCGCCATATTCGCGAGCGTTGCCCCACTGGGTCGCCAAGTGCGCCCAGGAAGCGAACAGTGGTACCGTGGTCATAGGACTGGTACCGAGCCGAACGGACACAAGATGGTGGCACGATTCCGTGGCGGGCCGAGCCGATATCGTCATGCTGCGCGGTCGTCTGAAATTCGGCAACGGCAAAGGGTCCGCGCCTTTCCCAAGCGCGCTCGTCGTGTGGGGCGATCCCGATCTAGCCGAGCAGATCGCGACGGCCCTCCCGGGCTCCTGGCTGATACCCGCTCAAAAAACGGCCGCGTAGGAAGCTCCCCTCTTTTTTCGTTCAGACTAGCAAGATCAACGAGATAGCAAAACAACGAATTTCGTTGTTTTATATCAACGGTCTAACAATGACTTTTTAACCCGCCGTTGTGGTTGCGCTCTTTTCGTCTCCATGGTCCTGCAAGCCCCGGCTCTCGCCCCCAGGCCGGGTCCGCTCGCGTCTCCCTCACAAGCCCCGCTGTAGCAATGGGGTCCATTTTGTCACGTACCGCCACGAGATGGTGGCACGATAACATGACGGCTTTGGCTGACGCGATCATGCGCAAAGGTTTCCTGCGCCTTGGCAGCGGAACAGGGTCCGCGCCTTTGCCATGTGCGCTGGTTGTGTGGAACGACCCGCGATTGGCTGATAGGGTCGGGGCGCAGTTGGCCGGCGCTTGGCTTATTCGGGCCCGAAGGATTGGGTAGGCTTCCTTTGGTTACAAGAGCGCACGGAGCACGTTTACCGCATACGGCCGAACGCGAAGGCGAATACCGACAGGGATATGGACATAAACTCTCTGAAGAAGGCGGCGGAAGTGATTTTTTACGCTGCGCAACACAACGGCTGCCGCAAATTGCCTCCCAACGGTCCGGGGATTCGCGTAAACGGCAAAAGCCTCTTCACTCGGATCGTCGACAAAAACTGGGTCCGCGTATCGAATTATTGTCTCAGGATGGGCGCTTTGGTACCACGAGACCCAAACATTGAGTAGGCGCTCCGATAAATAGCCAAAGACCCGGCGGTCGACGGGAGCATAGGAGCGCCACGGTATGATAGCCTCCAGGCGTTCGAGAACGTCAAAAATCCAAGTCGAGTAATCCTCAAAAACCGCTCTCCTCATTACGAACATGTTATTGAAGCTCGCAACGCTGCCCCCGATAACGCGATCGTAATGCGACACAAAATCCGGATAAGAAGCCAGGAGTATGGCGCGAGCTGCATCCAAATCGGCCACATGCTGGCCATCCCCGAACCTATAATGCTCTCGAAGAGAGGAGTAACCAGACCGCTTCACATCCCAAGGATTCGGAAGGACCATATCGACCCCTAGGCAGTACTGGGAGACCCCATCGACGCTCAGATTAAGTTGCGACAAAAGCGCGTGGGTAAAGGCCGGCACCACACAAAAACCCCATCTATTTCGCCGAAAGGACGTGTTGGTCGCGAACAAGAATAGGCGCCGGTAATGCATAAGGCCGATATAGTCAGAGGTGCTGTCATTCCTCCAGGCCCAATAATGCGCGGTGAGCTCACAATAGCTCTCGTTCTTTTTGTTAATGTTCGTAAGCACGTTATCACGTAAAATATCCGGCGCAATATTATTACCATTACCGACCTGGATTGCCCTCACGGCAGAGCCGGAGATGAGGTGCGCTTTTTTGTGGTATACGCAGTATATCGTCACACCCATTTAACGGCCCACCACTCGAGGTACCGCCCTGAGAGTGGTGGTACTAGGCGACGCGCCATCATCCAAATCCAAATAGGTCCTCCAGAACTCCACCGAGGTCAAGTCACGCTCCGACTTCTGCCATGCATGGCGAATTCGCCTGTGAGAGATAAGAAGGCGCAGACTTGTCCTGAAAAGTTGTGTGGCAAGGGAAAAGAAACGAGGCCGATCAATTCGACACAGTATGCCGCGCCCGCTCGTCGGTTCATAATATAAGACTGCTGGACGCCGAAAAATTGCCCCAAAGCGGTGGCCATGCAGAGGCTCTACGGCGACCGTTTCGTGAGTATTACGCATTAAGAATGAGGGCAACAGATGCCCATTCAGCGTCACCGCCATAAAGAGGCGCCGCCATTGGCTTTGTCGGATGGGTTGATCCAAATGACCATGGTACAAGTGCGCGTAACCAGACGTTGGTACAGCCGTTTGCGTCTTCATCAAATGGGCATGAAAGGTGTCAGGCTCCAAAGACCGCAAAAACCCGGGGCCTTTAAGTGCATCTTGCGCACCGAGGAGCAAGAACTCCGCACGTTCATAACGATAGGTAAGAAGCGCGGCGGCCACGCGTCTGAGTGTAAGATTTACGGCCGAAACTCTGGAGAAATAATGCTCCCGTAACCAGCAGGTAATAAGTCCGTTGCGCAGAATGTAGTAGTCCATCGCCGGACTGTCTTTCTTATGGAATTCATCGTGCCAGACAGCACATCCCAGAAGCGTCTCCATTTTCCATCCCGCCTGGCTGAGCCGCATTCCGAATTCTTGATCATCTGCGCGCACGAAGTAGGGCATGGGAAGGCCAAATGTTTCGAAAGCTGCCACAGGGAGAGCACAAAACCACCAACCAAAAAAATTGCGATGAGATGCGCGATCGTAGTTTATAAGAGAAGACTCTTTGCGTTCGTTGCTGTGTTGCTTTTCTACGTATACATTCCCAATCTTTGAAAGGGCCCCCAATTCATGCAAAATATGTTTCGCGCCCATATTGAGCATCCCGCCCCCAATAACGACCTGGCTGTCGATATAGCAGAGAAATGCCGATAACCTTTTTACCGACTCAGGCTCCATAACAATGTCATCATCACAGAATAAGCAGTGGCTAAAGGAGTGAGACTGCATAACCTCCAATACGCCACGAGCAAAACCGCCTGAACCGCCAAAGTTACGATTAGGAAGGACGTGAACGCCAGGCGGCGGGGTATCGTGGAGCGTACCTGCATTGTCAATGACATATAAAGCAACAGGGCTTGCGGGCTGTGAGATGAATGCCTGGCTGAGAGCGGCGATATTCTTACGAACGTACGATTCCCGCCGGAACGTTGGCATAATGATCGCAAGCCGAGGTTTTGCTAGGGGTTCCTGACTCGTCAGATAATGGAGCTCTGTTAGACAGAAGCCCTCTTCGCACCAATCAAATTCCGGGTACAAGACCCCGGTCTGGCCACGGAGATTACCAACAGGAACGGAAATCGCTTGCGGGTCTGCGTGATGGACGTCACCTTCCCAGAGGAGTGCCCGTGGCTCATGGCCATTATTTCGCCAAACTCGTAAACGGCAGCGGCCTTGCAATCGGGCGCAAACGATAACGCTATCGATATTCCCTGTATTGCACCAACTTGTCAGCGAAAAGGCCCCGAAGAATGTATTGAGGCGCAGGCGTGCTTTGCGGGCCACGGCTTGAGGTACGCATCGAACGCCGCCTTCGAGTTGTGTTCGCCAAACGTCATTTGGTGTGGCTCGGAAATACATACGCTCTGGGGCGCCAACGGCGATGCTCGGCCAGACAGCGCTCTGTAACAGGTGATTAGGCATTTATCAATTTCCACCAAGTAAGGCGTGATATAGAAGTCATGAATACATTGGATCGGAAAGAAAAACTGAAGGCAGATTTGATAAGTTTTCGCTATCCAGAAATTGCCTGGTAACCGCCAGCGCTTCGGCAATACTGATGTGCATGTCGAGATAACGATAAGTCGCAAGGCGTCCCGCGAAGGTGACATGGGGCTCTCGGTTCGCGAGACCCACGTAAGTTTCGAGAAGGCGTTTATCGTTCATCAGGCGAATCGGGTAATAGGGCGTATCGTCCGCGCCGCATTCCCGGCTGTGCTCCTTGTAAATGACCGTATCGCCCAAGGATTCCCAAGGGGAAAAATGTTTGTGTTCAGATATGCGGGTCCAGGGAACATCGCGGTCACAGTAGTTGATGACCGCATTCCCTTGATAATCGCCGTGATGGCGCTCGACATGAAAATCCAGCGTGCGATACCCAAGGCGTCCTTCGCTATGACCAAACCAGGCATCGAGCGGACCAGTGTAAAAGGTGTGCGCATACTCCTTGGTCAGCGAGCGATCGAAGGGGGTGCCGGTATGGACCGTGATGTGGGGGTAGTCAAGCATACGCTCCACGATGTAAGTGTAGCCGTGTTTAGGCATGCCTTGGTAGCGACTGCCGTAATAGTTGTCGTCATAATTGAAACGCACGGGTAGCCGCTTCAAAATACTCGCCGGTAATTCCGAAGGGTCGCGCCCCCACTGTTTTTGGGTATACCCCTTAAAAAATGCCTCATAAAGATCACGCCCCACGAAACGCAGGGCCTGCTCTTCGAAGGTCTGTGGGTCTTGTATGGTCTTGTCTCCCAATGTCTCCAGGAACGAGGCGGCCTCAGTCGGTGAAAGCGTTTTGCCAAAAAACTGGTTTATCGTCAGGAGGTTGACAGGTAACGAAAACACCCGCCCATGCGTCACGGCCTTCACGCGATTCGTAAACGGCATGAATTCGTCGAATTGGCGAATGAAATTCCAGACCTCTTCATTGCTGGTGTGAAAGATATGGGGACCATAGACGTGCAGCATGACACCTGTCTCTGGATCTCGTGCGGTATGACAGTTACCAGCCACGTGGTCACGATTCTCAAACACTTCTACTTCATAGCCATGGGCCGCCAGCGTATGAGCGATCACGGACCCTGTGAGTCCGGCGCCGGCAATTGCGATTCTCTTCATGCGTACTCTCAAATAGTCATTGAAAAACGAGGCGCCGCCCCCGACGCCTTATCCGTGCAGGGTATTCAGATCTTCTAACCTGGGTGCCCGAGAGCGAATCCATCGCCACGCGTCCCGACACATCGCATCCACGTCATAACGGGCCCGCCACCCAAAAAGTGCTTGTGCAAGGTTGGGATTGGCCCAGCAGGCGGCAATATCACCCGGCCGACGCGGGCCCACGGTATAGGGCACCGGGCGGCCACAGGCGTGGCCAAAGGCGGTGACAAGTTCCAAAACCGAAGTGCCCTGACCCGTGCCTAAGTTCACTGTGACGAGCTCCGCGTGCTGCTCCAGATACCGAAGGGCCGCGATATGGCCCCCGACCAAGTCCATGACATGAATGTAATCGCGCACGCCAGTACCGTCCGGGGTCGGATAATCATTGCCGTGGATGGTGAGTGCCGGCCGCTGACCCATGGCGACCTGACAGACATAGGGCATAAGATTATTAGGCGTGCCCTGCGGGTTCTCGCCAATCTGACCGCTCTCATGGGCACCGACGGGATTGAAATACCGGAGGTTGGCGATGCGCCAAGCCGAATCGGCCGCTTTCATGTCGGTGAGGATCTGTTCCACCATGATCTTCGACCAACCATAAGGATTGCTGGCGCTTATGGGGCTGCCTTCATGCAAAGGTAGGTCCTTGGCCTCTCCATAGACGGTCGCAGACGAACTAAAGATCAGGGTCTTGACCCGCGCTTCGCTCATGACCTGACAGAGCGTCAGGGTCCCTTGGACGTTGTTGTCGTAGTAGCGCAGGGGTTGTTCTGTCGATTCCCCTACGGCCTTAAGTCCCGCGAAATGGATTACGGCGTCGATCGGGGCGGCAGCAAAGATGGCCTGGAGCGCCGCACGGTCGCGCACATCGGCCTCATAAAAGGTAACGGGACGGCCCCCGAGGGCCTCGATACGCGGCAGGACATCGCGATGACTGTTGCTCAGATTGTCGACTACCTCCACCTCAAAGCCCTGGGTGAGGAGAGCGACACACGCATGGGACCCAATATATCCTGTGCCGCCTGTCACCAAAATGCGCTTCATGCGCTCACCGGCCATGCGGAGGATGTCAGTATATCCTCGTATACAGCCAACGTTTTCCCGATCACCACGGGTGCCGCGAATTCGCGTTCGGCCCGTTCGCGCCCCCGTTTCGCTAAACGGTGACGCAAGATAGTGTCATCAAGAAGTTGTTCGATAGCCTTCGCTAGCGCCTCGGGATCGCGCGGAGGGATCAACACACCGTTGTCGCCATTCGTGACGGCCTCACGGCACCCAATGGTGTCCGTTGTGATGACGGGTCTTCCCATGGCCATGGCCTCCAGGATGACCTTGGGCAGGCCTTCCCGGTAATGAGTGGGCAGACAAAAAAGAGTAGCTTCGCGCAGGGCCGGGCGAATGTCCTTCTGAAAGCCGCGCCACTCGATAACGCCTTCCTCATGCCACGCCCTCAGCTGGGCCTCGGGGACCGAGGCGGCATTGGCGAGATCCACGCCGCCCACGAGGACACAGCGGACATTCACGCCCTGGGCCTTCAAGAGCCGGGCGGCTTCCACGAAGACGCCCACGCCTTTGGCCCACAGAAGGCGTGCGGCCATAACCACGACGGGCGTCCCGGTCGGTTCCGGGCTGGGCCGGAAGCCCTCGGTATCAACGCCGGCCCCGCGAATCACCACCGTTCGGTCTAAGGGAGCCGCCCGCATACGTATGCACTCCGCCTGGTCCTCGGGGTTTTCGAACACTACGCGCGCGGAACCCGGGGCGAGCAGCTGCTTTAAGCCGGCGCGCACGACAGGCTGCAGGAGGCGAGCCTTGAGCGATTGCGAGGAAAACACAAAGCCCATGCCGACCGGGGCATTCACGATATGAGGCACACGCGCGAGCCGCGCGGCGAGCGTTCCCCGGAAGATGAGCTTCAAGCCGATGTGGTGGACGATATCGGGCGCGAGGCGGCGATAGAGGCGCGTCAAATGCGCGGTGCCCACCAATTCGGCCAAAGGATTGGTGCCGTGGCGCTTCAAGGCCAACGGCACAAAGGTAAGACCGTCGCCTTCGATGACCGAACCGGAGCCCGTGTCGGGCGCCAGGACCAGGACCTCGTAGCCGGCCTTGCGGGCGGCTACCGCGCGTTCAAGAAAGTGGGTGCAAAAGAAGCGGTCTTCCGGACAGACATACAGTAGACGGCTTCGGTATTCGGATGCCGGTGCGTGAACCGATGGCGCGACTTGACTGGCAGTAGTCGCCCCCCCCCGAGTTTGTCCCTACATACCCCGAATGCCCGTAGTTATTGTGATAGTACCCGCAAGATTACCCCAAAGGCCGGATGGCGCCAAGTGCGCGAATATGTCCTTCGTCGGCCTATGGCCTTTGAGCATGCCTGTGGCATTTGCCCGTGGCATCGCACAAGGATCGCCGGAGGATACCTGTGGGACCGGGCGCCCAGGATAAATCCCGCGTATAGCGTGTCCGTTCGCAGGAGCAATTTCCGCTCGCTCTGATAACCATACAGGCCGGGTTGGCCGGCCTTGGAAAGGAGCTTTTCTATGAACGACGAGGAAAATCTCGCACTGAAAATCGGCGGCGTACCGTTGCCCTACGATCTCGAGCACCATCACGTCCTGCTGGTAGGCCAGCCCGGTACCGGCAAAACGGTAGCAGTCCAGGAGCTACTGCACGCCATCCGTCGCCGTGGCGACGGCGCAGTGATATACGACCCGACCGGAGCGCTCGCGGATACCCTCTATGACCCCGCGCGCGACACCATCATCAGTCCCCTGGACGCGCCCGAGGTGACGACGGTAGAGGGGCGCTTCATATTCTTGACCGACGACCTAAGCCGCAGCCACCACGCGCGCCTTATTAAACAGGTCGTGGACGAGGCCCAGGGGCAAAAGATGTGGCTGGTCCTGGACGAGCTGCCGTACGATGTGCCCACCGCGACGATCGAGGCGGCGCTTGCAGAAGGCTCCGGGGTCACGGTGATCGCCACGGCGCAATCGATTGGGCAGATCAAAGCGCACGGTTATGAGACCTTGTGGTCGGTGCCCCGGACGCTGTTATTTTTACGTATGGGGGATAACGAGACGGCGGAGCTGGCGGCGCGCGAGATCGGAGAAAAATGGGCGCGCGCGCTCGGGCACCTGCCCCCGTTGAGCGGGTGTCTGTCCCTCCGCATACAGGGTGACGGGCCCTGCCTGGCAACCAGCGTGAAACTCAAGGTATAGCCCCAGAGGCACAGAGGCCCTTCGGGGCCTCTCATCTCTCCCCACACAAAAAACGGCCGCCTGAGAAGCCCCAGGAACGACGATCTCGGGCGACCCCTTACCCTAAGTACCCCCAAAACAAGGCAAAATCTCAAATCGGTCAAGAGCGGTCAAGGGCTTGTAACCCGGCGTCCAGCGGCTGTTCTCCATTCCTCCCTTGTCTCCATGGTCCTGCCAGCGTCAGCCGTCGCCCGGTGCCGCTTGCGCTCGCGACTCCCTTGCAGGTCCCGCGCCAACGATACCCCCGTTGTCACGGTCCCCGCCGGTCGTAACCCGCTCGCTGACGCGGCCCTCAGTGAGGGCGACGGTTGACGCAAGACGCAGGACCACACAAACAGGAGACAAGACATGAATACGAACAGCCGCAAGCAGGACGCCAGAAGCCAAGTCAAGGTCGAGGGTTCGGGTCTCAACAATCCGCAGGGGGGCGAAACCTTCGACATCTACCAGCAGGTCACGAATCAGATTTTGGAGGCCATGGAGACCAGCCAGGGCCAGGGCCGCCGCTTGTGGGACGCCCAGCCGTCCTTACCGCTGAACCTCGCCACCGGCAAGCCCTACACGGGCATGAACACGCTCATCCTATGGGGTGCCGCGATGTCGCGCGGGTACAAGTCCCCGTACTGGCTCACATACCGCCAGGCGCAGGCCATGGGCGGCCAGGTGCGCAAGGGTGAGCATTCCGAATTGTGCATCTTCTATAAGCCCTGGGAGTCGCAGGAGACCAACACCGAGACCGGCGAGACCGAGACCAAGACGGGTGCTGTCCTCAAATCCTTTCGCGTGTTCAACCTCGACCAGATCGACGGCATCACAGCCCCGGCCACGGAAGCCCGTCCGGCCTTCGAGGTCCTGGTCGACGCCGAAGCCCTCTTGCAGCACACGCCGGCCCCCATCCGCGAAGGCGGGACCCAGGCCTGCTATATCCCAAGCCGGGACGAGATTCACATGCCAAGCCGCGAGACCTTCGTAAGCCCTGAGGCGTTCTATTCAGTGGCCTACCACGAAGCGACCCACTCGACGGGCCACCAGTCCCGTCTTGCCCGGCAGTTTTCAACCCGCTTCGGTGACGAGGCCTACGCCATGGAGGAGCTGGTAGCCGAGCTTGGGGCTGCATTCCTCTGCGCCGAGGTCGGCATCCTGCCACAGACCCGCGCCGACCATGCCGACTATCTGGCGCACTGGGTCCGCGTGCTGCGTAGTGATCGGAAGGCCGTCTTCACGGCCGCCGCAGCCGCCAGCAAGGCCGCCACGTTCATCAAGGGGCACAATGCCGAGGCGCGGACGGAGGCCGCGTAGCGCCGACCAGGGAAGCCCCGGAGCGATCCGGGGCCATCCTTGCGCTATTCCG
>JAJYPQ010000003.1 GCA_021795255.1 Pseudomonadota bacterium | reverse complement strand
CCGATCTGCGTGCCCGGCACCGCGCGCGCCTATCTCATTGGTGGTCAGCGGCGCAAGATCAATATCGTTCTCCATCCAAGCCTCATGCGCCGCTACGACGTGACATTGGTGGATATCCGGCACATCGTTCAAGCGACCAATGTCGATGTGCCCTCCGGCCATTTCACCAACCACAATCGCCGCGCGACCATTCACGCAGGCAATATGTTGCGTTCGGCCAGTGCCGTGGGCGGTATCGTCGTCAGCCTCTACAACCACAGGCCGGTCTATCTACGCAACGTAGCGACCGTCACAGACGGTGGTGGGACGATCAAGGCCGTCCACAGCATAGGCTTTGGTCACGCCTACGCTCACGCGCGGCCGCGCAATCTCGAATTGCCGGAGGTCACGATCGCCGTCGCGAAGGGCGCCGGAACCAACGCGGTCACGGTCGCAGACGGCGTTTTGCATAAGCTGCGTGCGCTGCGTGCGACGATCATCCCACCCTCTGTTCACGTCAATGTGACGCGCGACGATGGCCAGCGCGCCAATAGCGCGGTCAACCTGTTGATCAAACACCTATTCATCGCGGTCGGGACCGTAGTGCTCCTACTGGTCATATTTTTAGGGTGGCGCGCCGCGGCCATCGTGACCATCACGATCCCGTTGGTTTTGTTTGTGACTCTGGCCGTCGACTACATGGCGGGTCAAACCATCAATCGCATTACCTTGTTTGCGCTGATTCTTTCCCTGGGCCTACTGGTCGATGACTCTATCGTTGTCATAGAGAATATTTTTCGCCACTACGCGAAACCCGGCATCGACCGGGCCCAGGAGGCGGTGCGTGCCGTGAACGAAATCGGGCGCCCGACCAATTTGGCCACGCTTGCGGTTATTGTGGCCTTCCTTCCCATGCTCTCGGTGACGGGCATGATGGGTCCGTATATGGCTCCGATCCCGAAAAACGTCCCGATCGCGATGTTGGCGTCACTTTTCGTGGCCTACACCGTCGCTCCCTGGGCTGCCAGGTTGTGGCTTCGACCCCACCACGGACCAGACCACCCGCGACCGGGCGTACTACAGCGCGGCTACGAGCGCATCATGCGCGCCCTGCTGTCGCGTCCTGCCGCCCGCCGCCTGTTCCTGTTAGGTATCGTGCTTCTATTCGGGATGGTGTTGGCGATGCCGGTATTGCGTTTAGTGAACTTCAAGATGCTCCCCCGCAATGACAACAATAGCTTCGATATCACCGTGCGCACGCACGCTGGGAGCACGCTTGAAGATACCGACCAAGTTGTCGAGGCCTTGGGAAATATTGTGCGCCGCAATCGCTTCGTCACGACCTATGAGCTATCGGCCGGGGGCATGGGCGCCATCAATTTTAGCGGGCTTTTGCGCGGCGAGACCTTAAAAAAAGGACCCACCGTAGGTGAGGTTCAGGTGCACTTGGTCCGGAAAAGCGAGCGCGCAATGTCCTCGATTACCATCGTTCGTGACCTACGCCCAGCGATCACGGCCCTCGCAGCCAAAACGGGTGCCATGATCAAAATCGTTCAGCATCCGCCGGGACCGCCGGTACGAGCCACAGTCATGGCAGAGATCTACGGGCCCCATTACCGCAAGCTCGAGCAGATTGCAGACCACCTACGCGACGGCCTTTTTCACCATACACGCCATTTGGTCGGCGTAGACAGTACCGTGCCGCATCGGTCAGTCCAATACACCATCAAGGTGAATAACAGGCAGGCGGCTTTGGATGGCGTGAATCCCGCCCAGGTCGCGCAGACCTTGAAGGGCTACTTGGCCGGTATCAACGACGGGACCGCGCATATTCCCGGAGCCAAGGAGCCCGTCCCTATACACTTTCGGATTCCCATTGCCGATCGTATTGGTCCGTATGATCTTGGGAAGATATTCTTCACCAATCCGCAAGGGAAAGAGATTCCCCTGTCCGCCATAGCGCACGTCGTGAAGCGTTTCGCGCCGCGACCTATCTACCAAAAGGACGGACGCGAGGTCGTGTATGTCACCGCGGGCTTAAGTCCGGGAAGCCCGGTCTACGCCGTTCTCCATATGTGGGAACACTTAAAGCGCCACACCGTCGACGGCGTGCACCTCAAGCAGGACTTTATGAAAGATCCGAGCAGCCTTCACTATGGGCTGCGTTGGAGCGGCGAGATGCGCCTTACGCTCAACGTGTTTCGTGACCTGGGCTCGGCCTTCGCCGTGGCCATCCTACTCATCTACATCATCCTAGTCGGCTATTACCGGTCGTTCATGATCCCTTTCATCGTGATGGTGGCCATCCCCTTGACCATTATTGGCGTGCTTCCCGGGCATGCCCTCATGCATCAATACTTTACTGCCACGTCGATGATAGGGGTTATCGCGCTCGCGGGTATCGTCGTGCGCAATTCCCTGCTGCTTATCGACTTTATTCTGGACTATCGTCGTGCCGGACATGATCTCCCGGAGGCCGTGGTGCAAGCGGGGATGGTGCGGCTGCGGCCTATCATGCTAACGGCCCTAGCCATCATGTTGGGAACGGCCATCATGGTACTCGACCCCGTGTTTGGAGGACTTGCCATCTCGCTCATCTTTGGGACACTGGCCTCAACGGTTCTTACGCTCTTCGTGATCCCGCTTGGCTATTTCGCTTATGCCCAGTTCTCGGAACGACAACAAGGCTAGGGAGCAACGCGACCCCTCAAGCTTGCCACCTGAGTAGTCAGTCGCCCTCGCCGCCGCCAATCTTGGCGCAACTCATGGTCTGACAGCGAAGCTGCGGGAGGCTTGGGGCCCTTCCTGTGGCCGATCTCGATCAGCGCACGGGCCGCACGCCCTCCTAAGCCTCATCTTCCGCCCACCCCTTGACTCCGTACTCAGGTACGGCCTGTAGACTCTCGGTATGAGCACACAAGGCCGAATTTCATGAGACCTACTGATCGCCCTTTTTCATCTGATGCCCCCGCTACCGTGCGCGGGGGACTCGCAGCCGCGGTACTGACAGGTCTTCTCGCATCGATCTGCTGCGTAGGCCCGCTTCTCTTGGTCGTTGTCGGTATCGGGGGTGCTTGGGTCACGGATTTGACGGTCCTAGATCCCATCCGACCGTGGCTGACGGCGGCCACCCTCGCGCTCTTGGGTCTCGCCCATTATCGTTATTGGCGACTGCGGCGAGCGCCCGCCTGCGACTGTCCGCCACCGCGTCGTCAGGCGCTGTGGCTGTGGTTTGCAACAGGTGCTGTCGTACTTCTACTGGCTGCACCCTATGTCCTGCCAACTCTCATTCTTCCCTCACTACCCCGTCATCCTTAAAGGAGACATTATGAAAAGCGCAATACGCTTCATGACGATTGTGGTCCTTCCGTTTCTAGTCGCTGTCACGACCCCGGCCCTAGCAGCCCCGGTCATGGGGCGCCTGGCAGCCACGGCCCTGGAACTATCAGAGGTCCATATCCACGTCCCCGGCATGACTTGCACTAACCATTCCTGTGCGACCGCAGTCTATATGTCCTTAGTTCGGCTACCGGGGGTGATGGGGGTCGGTGTCAACGAGTCGAACCAGGACGTGGCCGTCAAATACATCCCCGCAAAGACCAGCCCGGCGGTATTTTTACGCGCCATTCGCAATGCCGGTTATCCCGGCGTCTTAATCCCACATAGGAGCCGCTAAGATCATGAGCCTGCTGCGCCTCGACATCGCCGGTATGACTTGTACGCATTGTGCGACCACAATCGCAGAGGCGTTAAAAAAGCTTCCGGGCGTCGCGGCGCGCGTGTCCTACGCCGATCGGGCCGCCTATATCGAGGCTCTAGGTCAGAACTCCGTTCCAGCCATACTTGAGGCTATAGAAGCGGTGGGATATCGGGCCCAGCCCGACACGGACCCCGCCCGCTCCCAAGGCCCCACACGCAAAGCCCGGAGCGATGGTCTGGATATCGCGATCATAGGGAGCGGTTCTGCGGCCTTCGCCGCGGCCCTACGGGCGACCGAATCCGGAGCTCAAGTCACGATGGTCGAATCCGGAGTGCTGGGCGGCACCTGCGTGAATGTGGGGTGCATACCCTCGAAGATCCTAATCCGCGCAGCGCTTACCGCCCATGAACAGGCCCGCCCGCGATTTAGGGGATTGAAACCGCAGCGACCAGTTATTGATTGGTCTCTTTTGGCAGCGCAGCAGCAAGAACGCGTCGAGGAACTGCGCGTCGCTAAATACCAGGACATCCTGGACCATAATCCGAACATCCGGTTGCTGCGCGGACGAGCACGATTCCTGGATGCCCACTCGCTACTCGTAGATACCCATGAGACCACCCCCGTACTTATCAAAGCTGATCGCTTTCTTGTTGCCACAGGGGCAAGCGCGCATGTCCCCGCGATTCCTGGTTTATCCACAACTCCCTACTGGACCTCAACGAACGCGCTGACATGCCTTGAGCGGCCCAACCATTTAGTTATCATCGGCGGTTCGGTCATCGCAGTCGAACTGGCCCAGGCCTTCTTGCGTCTGGGATCACAGGTGACCTTGCTTGCGCGCCACACGCTCTTGTCGCGCGAAGATCGCGATATAGGGGGCACGCTGCAAGCGGCACTAAAGGCCGAGGGCATGGCGATCCACATAGATGCGGAGGTGACGGCCGTGGCGTACCATCACGAAACTTTTACCGTCACAACGGCAACCGGCGAGATACACAGCGACCGTCTGCTGATCGCGACGGGTCGGCGGCCGAACACCGGGTCTTTAGGACTGGACGTGGCTGGCGTCCAACAAGATCATGATGGTCATATCGTAGTAGACGACCATCTTCGCACCCATGTCGCCCACATCTACGCCGCCGGCGATTGCACGGCTTTGCCACAGTTTGTTTATGTCGCGGCGAGCGCCGGGACGCGGGCCGCTACGAATATGACAGGAGGCGATGAGGCCCTGGATCTCACGCCCATGCCTACAGTAGTCTTCACCGACCCCCAGATCGCCACAGTCGGTCTATCTGTCGATAGCGCCAAGGCGCGTGGCATCAGTGCCGAGGAGCGAACACTCACGCTCGATCATGTACCGCGGGCCTTGGTGAACTTCGATACCTCAGGGTTCATTCGTCTCGTGGCCGAAAAAGCGTCCGGGCGACTTATAGGGGCGCGCATCGTGTCCGCCGAGGCCGGAGAGATGATCCAAAGCGTGGCGCTCGCCATGCGTGGCGGCTTGACGATAAACGATCTGGCGACCCAGCTTTTCCCCTACCTCACCATGGTCGAGGGAATCAAGCTCTGTGCTCAGACCTTCAACAAAGATGTCAGGCAGCTGTCCTGCTGCGCCGGGTAAAAGGGCCATGGTGTCGCGAGCACGATTGCGTAGATGCGGCGCTCCAAGCGAGAGGCAGACAGTCCGGTAACGATCGGGGTAGATACGAAGAAGTGTTCGCCTTTTTTTGTGCGGATTTCGTGGCACGGGAAGGCCGAGATCGTGCTCGCATCGCCCAAAACGGGCCAAACAGTTCGTGCCTAGGTCATGCACTCTCACGTTTCCTGGTTAATGGATCGAGGGCAGATTTGATCACCACTGCTTGTTCGGGTTGGGGGAGAGTAATAGGTAGACCCGGATAGTCCCGACGAAGAGTTTGAATCCGCGCCTGGCCATGTGGCCGGGCGATCAATCAGGCGATGGTGGACGCGACGGGCGACCAGGCGAGACCCTGACATTGCCGAAACAGACTAGGCCGCCAAGGTGATACAGCGACACCTGCAGCCTTTTCTCCCGTTCCGCGCCGATGCGCAGGGTGGCGGTTTCCAGATGCGCTTAGGCGTATGACATCATGACGCATAAGTGTGTTTTGAACAGTATGCGATTTTGTATTACAATATGAACTACCAGTTGTAGTTCACAGGAGCTGATATGGCGACCCTGACCTTACGCTTGTCGGATAATCTGGACCGGCAATTAACCGCACTGGCGGCACAGACCCACCAGAATCGTTCCGAGCTGGCGCGCACGGCATTGGAGCAATTTCTGCGCGAGTTGGAACGCAAACAATTGATGGATGCGCTGGTTGCCGAAGCCAAAGCTGCATATGCGGATAAAGCCGTGCGCCAACACGCGCGCGAAATCGCGGAGGAGTTTTTGCCGCTGGATAACGAAGCACTGGATATCGCCGAAGGCCGCAAGCCAGGCGACCCTGAGCCTGAGCCGTGGTGGAAATGATGCGGCGTGGCGAGATATGGGTGGCCAACCTGAACCCCGGTCGTGGGCGGGAGATCGGAAAGATCCGTCCAGTGCTGGTTTTGCAGGCCGATGAACTGAGCGCAATCGGCACACCGATGGTTGTCATTCTGCCTATCACAACACAGGTGTATCCCGACTATAGCGTTTGGCGAGTATCGGTTCGTGCCAAAGGTCGTTTGCTGGTGAATTGCCAGGTGGTCGTGGATCAACCCCGCGCGCTGGATTGCGAGCGCTTGGGAGAGGGGCCGCTGACCACATTGAGCGAAGAGGAAATGGCAAACGTCGAGCGCGCCTTTCTGGGTGTTTGTGGCATGGCGCAATACCTTATCCCGCAGCACTGAACAATTCCTCACGCAAGCGCTTCAGCCTTTGTCGTTCCACCAGCACTTCCGGCTGGCCAATCTCTTTCAGGGAACACTCCCGGCAGCGGGCATCGTTCACCGGCGGCGGGAGGCTCTCCGAGGCCTGTACGGCGCGAACGGCATCGGCGGTTTCCTCCACCCGTTGCTTGAGTTCCGGTGTGATGGACACTTCTCGCCGCCGGTGGCTGGTGGCGTGAAACATTGCGCCTTTTAGCACGGGCGGTTCAGCATTTCTTCCCGGCAAATCGCTTGTGCGGCGAGCTGGATGTCGTCGTTCAGCCACTTACGCTTGGGGCCGTGTGTGTATTCCACGGGGTAGGGGGTGCCGTCGGCGACAAACTCCACTACGTTGCATTTTCCAATGAGACCAGCGCGATATGACCAAACCGGCAAAGCAGTCTCGCTACGCCGATCACCATGGATTTCGTGGTGTACGCCATCAACCTTGTCTTGCTCGGCATTGCCACGTGCGGTGTGGGTATTGTTTGTGAGCTCGCCGTCCCTGTGAATCAACCCGCAACGGCGCGGGTAGTAGACCCAGTGGTTGAGAGCGGAAAGAGGAATCGGGTCGAGCTTGGTCATATGTGGGGTGTGGCATATGGTTTGTGTCAGAGTGCTTTCGTTCAATGTACAGGAGATTGTCATGTCATTGACTGCTGAACAAATTAGGGCGGGGGCCATGAAACTGCCGCCTGAAGAGCGGGCGGATTTCGCTGACTGGCCTTGGATCATCTCCACCCCACGGGAAAAGGTAAAGGCGACCTGCGATGTCGAAATCGCCCGACGCATCGCTGAAATCGATGCGGGCGAGGTCGAGTTGACCCCCGGTGAAGAAGTGCTTGCGAGGATTGACAAGGAACTCCGCAAAGCCGGCATGTGAAACACGTTTGGCGTCCATTGGCCGAAACGGAATCGACGAGGCGCTGGATTTCTACGTTACCCAAGGCGCGACATAACGCCATTTCCAGGATTTTCGGGGAGCGGAAACCGTACGATTTTCTGATGATCAGTTTGGTCTTATTGTTCAGGCCCAGGGCGATGCGGTTTGGGTAGGGACTCAACATCCGGCACAAAACGCCCTTAGACACAGTATTGTTTACACCATACCGAGGATTCCGGGTCCTAGCGCTCCAGATTGAGAATTGCTGCCCTACGGGACGTTTGCGTAGTCAATCAACCCTGAGGGCGCTCGGAGAACGTTCGCCTCAAATGTCACAAGACTTATGATGCCCAATGTCGGGTAAAACGCTGACTATGGGGGATGAGTTTCCTTAACAGCCCAGACAATCCAGAGACCCGACAACGCCACAATAACGACAGTAAACCAGATCGCCGGCAAAACCTCGCCGCTCTCCTGGGCCACCAAACCGAGGATCACGCCGCCAATCGCATAACCCGTATCGCGCCAGTACCGGTAAGTGCCGAGGATTTGGCCCCGCTCGAGCGGGGGCGCTACATCAGAGATAGCGGCAATAAGATTGGGATAAAGAAGCGCCATCCCAAGCCCCATAGTCGTGGCGGTCACGATCCAAGCACCCACACCGGTGACTAGGGCCGTCGCGGCCAGCCCCACGGCCAGCAAGCCAAAGCCTATAACGATAGGCGCTTTACGTCCGATGCGATCGGCGAGATGGCCGGTCCACAACTGCGACAAACCCCAAACCATCGCGTAGATACCGGTAATCCAGCCTATGCGCACGACACCCACACCATGCAAGCGGAAAAAAATCGGAAAGAGCACCCAAACCAAGGTATCGGCGATCTTGTTCGCGACACCGCCCTGACACAGGGCTCGGTAGGTCTTATCTTGGAAAGACACATGGACAAACGTCTTCCTCATGCTCACCTTGGGCGGATGTTTCACAGCCGTCGGATTCTGCTGATCCTGGGCGTGTTCCGCGTGCACCCAAGCCATCGTGTCTTGCACCCACACCAGCAGAATCAATGCTGTCGCAATAACGGAAAGCCCAAAACCGAGTAGCGCCCAACGCGGGCCGTATACGAGCGCCAAATAGCCGGTGACAAGCCCGGCCACGCCGACTGCGATGTATCCTATGGCTTCATTGATACCAACGGCGAGGCCGCGCTGATGGGTGTCAGCAAGATCGATCTGACTCGTAACCGTCATAGTCCAAGTGAAGGCTTGGTTGATACCAAGGAAAACATTGGCCGCGACAATCCACCACCAGTTGGGCGCAAAAAAGATGAGTATCGGAATCGGAATACCGGCCAACCACCCCCATAGTAAGACCCGTTTGCGACCAACGCGATCGGACAATCCGCCCGCGACGAAATTGAGGATTCCTTTGACAAGGCCGAAAGAAATGACAAATGAAGCAAGAAAGAAAAACGCCCCGTTGGCCACGCCAAAGTCGTGGCTCATGGCCGGCAGGACATTGCGCTCCATACCGATAACAAGCCCCACGAATAGGACCTGAACTGTCTGCAGCAGGAACTGTCTACGATTGACACCTATCCCGCGCCGATAGATCGACGTCACTCCCATAGCGCTCGCCATCAGGCCCTGGTCTTACGAAGGGGTGTTACGCTAGCCAACTGCCGACGGGCCTGCGTCACAAACGTCATCTGATCTAAAATGAGCTGGCGCACACTCTCACAGGCCTTCAAGACCTCGGGGCCTGTGAGCCGGTAATAACAATAGGTCCCCCGCTTCTCGCAATGGACAAGTCCGCGGGCCTTCAAGATGGCAACATGTTGCGAGAGATTCGCCTTGGACAGACCCGTTTTTTCGACAAGGGCGCCAGCCGTGTGCTCACCTTCGTCGAGAATATGAATAATTTCGAGACGCTTAGGATGCGCGAGGGCTGCAAACACCTCGGCAAAAAACGCAAAATGAACAGTGTCCTCACTCACGCAGCACGCCCCAAGTTGGCCGCCACAATTTTATCCATACTGGCGGGTCGCGGCGGGGTTTCTGCTACGAGCTTGGCAATAAATTCCGCGCGCGTTAACGTAAGGTAGGGATCAAATCGCTTCTCGAACCCGAGTGTCGACGAGGGTTTGCCGGAAAGGCCGGCCCCACACACGCTACCGGCCGCGTGCCCGGGAAAGATCTCAAGATCATCGGGTAGGGTCAGAATCTTTGTGTGTACCGAATCATAGATCCGGGCCGCCATTTCTACAGGCGTGCCACCTAGATCCGGGCGACCCACGCCACCCACAAAGAGAGTATCCCCGGTGAGCGCAAACCAGGGCTCGGGGCTGCGACGCAGATCGGCCACTAACAAACAGAGGCTATCGAGCGTGTGTCCTGGGGTATGCACGATGCGTGTGACCACGTTACCGGTCTCTAAGACCTCACCGTCTTTAAGACCGCGGATGGGAAACTGGACAACGCCTACGTTGCTCTCATGCAGACAGTAGGGGGCCTTGACCTTTTCGGCCAACGTCCGTCCGCCGGACAAGTGATCGGCATGAATATGGGTATCAAGCACATAGGCTATGCGAACCTGTGCCTTCTGGGCCTCGGCTATAAACCAGTCTTCGTCGCCTGCGACCACGTCGACCGCCATCGCAAGCCCCTTACCGCCACATCCGTAAAAATAGGACAAGGTGCCGTCAGCATTCATGCGTTGTTTAAAAAACATACCGCCCTCCCGTACAAGAGTTTAAATATTTGTTAACTATACTAGGAGAAGATTCACAGGCATGTCAACTTAGTGTCGGCCGCCTGCGAGACCAGGCGCTACCGAACGACCAAGAGGAACAGTCAGGGGCGTCGAGACAACAGAAGGGACATCAAAGATGGCTAGGTCACGATGCCTTTGAAAAGAAACGGAGCACAGCATGAGCAGAATGAGCAGAACAAGAGGCTAACCGACTGGTTGCACCAGGGTGAGATGGAGATGGCCCGGCGCCTGATACGTTCTTAAATCGCACCCATACGGGCGAAAGCCCCGTAGACACGTCTTTCTTGCGGCTTCGGTCTCCCTATTTGGAATCGGCAACGATCCCGTCCCGGTGTAGAGTGAGCCGTCCTTGGCTCACACCGTCTTCCTTACACTGTACCTGTTAAATGATATAAAGGTTAAAACGTCAGTCCGGATTCGATCATGGCCCGTACTTGGTTCGCTTGTACACCAGTCGCCCCAAAATCCTGGCCGGCCGCGACAGCACCGCCGGTGACGTGCACATAAGAGAGCTCGACACGGGTAAAGAAGCCCTTGTCTTGATAGGTCGGGGTCACCGTGAGTGACCACGCGCTACTCCCCGGACCATAACCGAGAAGATTATTATTAGTCCCTAGAGCGTCCCCGCTGGCATAAGCCGGATTCCCCGTACTCTTTTCATACTCGGCCCGCTCCGCCATCGACCACATAGGGGTAAAATGGTAGTTGGCAAGAAAGGCGGCCCCGATGACATGGTCCGAATGGCCATAACCAGCCCCCCCGTTCGCCGCGTTCAGTTTTGCAGAACTCGGGGCATAGATGTATTGAAGGTAAGGCGACAGCGTGAGGGCCCCGATCTTGGTCGTGTACAGCAGATTGTAGATATCGCTATTGTCGAGGTTTTGAGGCGTCGCCGCCGCGTATCTGGTCCCCGCTGGGATCACAGTCGACCCAAAGTGGTGGTAGAAAAACACCGAGGCCGTACTCGTGCTATTGACGGTGTAACTCACAAGGCCCGTGAGGACGTTGTAGTGATTGGAATAGTAGCCATCATTGACCGATAAGGACACCGCAACCGGACCCATGGTGTAATTCGCTTGGACGCCGCGACTAACGGCGTTCTCGCTATTCCATAAAATACCACGCTCGATATTTTGGTCCATCCAGCTCCAGGTGGTCTCGCCGCCCATCAGGGTCGGCAGTTTTCCGACCTCGAGCGAAAAGGTGCTGGTCGGGGCTAAGGTGATATAGGCCTCAGGAACCGCGCCATAATAATCGTAAGGCACGACCGGGGTGGGAAGAATGGGTTCGCCCAAGGTCGGGAAATTATAAGACCCGGCCATGGCGAAGAACTGTACGAGACCCGACGTCTTCTGAAGGATCAGTTCCGCATTGGTGATATCAAATCGCGTCGAGCGATCAGTGCCGTAGGTGCCCGGAGCGCTGAGAAGGACCGGATGGCTCTGCCACGTCCCAGCGCCACTCAATACCCCCTCTGCCGAAAGCGTGCCCAACGGGCCGCCGGAAAAATTGATCGCCGCCGGCGCGGTGAGTGTCGCCTGCGCTTGGGGCATGACACCAAGACCCAGACCGCAGAGCACCACAGGTATGCCCAGTGCATATTTACGCATGTTTTCCCTTCCTCTTTGTTTAAGTGCAATTCGCCACAACCACTCGGGCACAACGTGCCCTCAACCAGGAATGTCCCCAATAACCCCTTTGTATCCCATCATCACGAGTCATCGGTATGGCACGCCCCCCGGAATCAGTGCTTCGAAGTGAGCCTAGAGCAAGAACCGTTCCATATCGCGACAAAGGCCCGAATCGGCGCCAATACAGGCCTTCCCCGCACTCACAGCCCCCAACCGACATGCGCTGATGCCCCGTTGTAGTGCGCCAAGCGAGCTCGTGGCCAAAACCGGTGCGCGATTCGCTCAAAACGAGCGCCAAAAAAGACCCGTGGTAATCCGTATCCAGTCCGTAGCAGGAGTGCATCGGACCAACACTCACCCTACAGAATCGCCTGCGATTCCCTGGGGCCTAAGCTAAGCGCCCCCTAAGCAAGCTTTGTGCCGAGACAATATAGTCTTGCCAATCAAAGACATCTGGGGCCTTGTGACTAACAGCGCTTGGGTTTTCTGAGGGCTGTTAGCCGCCCTGCTAGAACAGAGAGTGGGGGTCCACATCAAGAGACCAGCGCACCCCTGGGGCGGGGATTCTGGCGAGATGCCCCATCCACGTCGTGAGCCAAGCCTGGAGGGCGCTGCGCCTCGGGCTCGTCGCTAAAAGCTGGGCACGGTAGTAGCCGGCTCGCCGCGAAAGGGTCGCTGGCAAGACGCTTCCCAGAAGGACATGGGGCGACCCTTGCCCCAGATCCTTAGCGGCCTCCAAGAAGCGGCCGGGGAGGTCCGGCTTCAAGGCCTCGGCGCGCAAGAGAACACAGTAACTATAGGGCGGGAACCCGGTCTCTTTGCGGTCCTGAAGGGCCATATTGGCAAAGGCCTCGTAATCGAGGCGCGCCAAAGGATCCCAAAGCCGATGGCCGGGGTGGTAGGTTTGAATAATGACCTCGCCCGGCTTCTCGGCCCGCCCCGCACGCCCGGCTACTTGTACCATTTGCGCAAATAACAGTTCGTCCGCGCGGAAATCCATGCCGTGTAGCCCTTGATCGGCGTTGATCACCCCGACCAGCGTGAGATCCGGGAAATCATGGCCTTTGGCCAACATCTGAGTGCCGACCAGAATATCGATTTCGTGGCCTCGGACTTTATGTAACAGTTCTTCAAAGGCCAGACGGCTGCTGACCGTGTCGCGATCAATACGGGCGATGCGCGCCTCAGGGATCCTGGAACGAAGCGCCTCCTCGATGCGTTGCGTCCCTTCCCCGACCCGCAGGAGGCGCGGATGCTGACAGCGGGGACACACACTCGGAAGCGGGCGTTCGTGCCCACAGTGGTGGCAACGAAGACCGTTCTTCGCAAGATGCACGGTGAGGCGTGCGTCGCACCGATCGCAGGGGGCATGCCAGCGGCATTCAGGACACAAAAGCACCGGGGCATATCCCCTACGATTCAAAAACAACAAGACCTGCTCGCGACGCGCCAGCCGATCACGCACGGCGTGAAGGAGGGTCGCTGTGAGCCCCCCCTGAACCGTCTCGCGGCCCAAATCCACGATCCGCATACGCGGCAAGCTACGGTCTGGACCGCGGTGGGGTAGACGCAGCAAATCGTAACGGCCTTCGATCGCATGACGGTACGTTTCCAAGGCCGGGGTAGCCGAACCCAAAACGATAGGAATACCGGCCCGCTGGGCGCGTAGAACGGCAATGTCGCGCGCATGATAACGAAACCCGTCCTGCTGCTTAAAGGAGCCATCATGCTCCTCATCTACCACGATAAGGCCCGGGTTTTTGAGGGGAACGAAAACAGCCGACCGGGTCCCCACGACCACCCCGATATGTCCGGCCGCCGCCTCTGACCAGACCCGTACGCGCTCACCCTCACGGCAGCCCGAATGCAACACACCGATCGGGACGCCTAGGCGCGCCTGAAAGCGCGCCACGAGTTGGGGCGTAAGCCCGATCTCCGGCACCAGAACCAAAACCTGCTGCTGGCGCGCGAGAAGATCGGCGATGAGCTGCAAATAGACCTCGGTCTTACCGCTCCCGGTGACGCCAAACAACAGAAACGCCCGGAAATGGCCAAACATCGCTCGTACCGCTTCATACGCCTCGCGCTGATCGCCCCGCAAGACCACCGAATCGAGACGCTCCACTTGGCACGAAACAGGAGCGCATTCCTCCGCTAAGCCCTGTGCCAAAAGCCTTTTGACCAAAACCCCCATGTCGCGGCCGAGCATCTTGATGTCGGTGTCGGACAGAAGCTGAGCCTCCTTCAACCGTTGCCAGAGGGCCCGCACACGCTGCGCCCGGCCAAAGGCCTGAGCCTCCCAGGCCAAGCCCTTTTCAGTGAGGCGATAGGCCTTTGGCAAACGCGGCAACTGACCCTTTTTCAGGCCGGAGGGCAAGGCGCCGAACAAGACCTCCCCCAAGGGATGGTGGTAGTAATCGGCCACGAAACGCAGCAGATCGAGCTGCTCTTTATTGAGGAGGGGGTCTTTGTCGACAACGGCGGTAATGGGGCGGAGCACAAGGCCCACGGGCGGCTCGACCGGGGCCTCGACTACTAGGCCCGTCAGCACTCGCGGCCCGAACGGAACCCGCACCCGCACCCCCGGGGTCAGGATGTCCGAATGCTGATAGTCAAAAGTGCCCCGTAGCGGAACAGGCAGACTGACGCGGATCGCGACTATGACAAGCTCCTTTATCAGGGTCCCGATCCGGCCCTCGTTCGACTAATGTCCGAGACGTCTCAGGCTAAATAGCTGGTTCAAAAAGCAATTATGCGTTACCCACAAACTCGGTGGATAAGTGTGTTGAAAAGCCCCGGGAAGACCTCAGCCTTTGGCCTGATTGCTGACTTTCCCTTAAACTGATGAAAAAATAGGCTACCAACATTTATCATTTATATACAGTTAGTTACGTCATCTCCCCAGGCTCATGCTCAGGTCCTGATAGAGGCATAGACGGGGGGCTTGACAAGGCCCGGACGTGTTAATAACCATTGCAGTACATGAGCGGAAACTGAAATAGTCGTGCACCTTAGAGGGGCACGGCCGGTTCGCCACATCCTTTGTGGTGCGGTCCCTCGACTAGCGGGAGGACGGGGGATTGAAACTGGCTGCATGCACGGTCTCGACGCACAAGGCCACGCGCTCGGGATCGACATCAGGAAGGATGCCGTGACCCAAATTGAACACATGGCCGACTCCCGGGCCAAAATCCGCAAGCACAGCTTTCACCTCCTCTCGCAAGCGATCCGGCGGCGCATAGAGGGCCATGGGGTCAAGGTTGCCCTGCAAAGCCACCCGGCCACCGACCTCAGCGCGTGCCTTGCGTAACGAACAGGTCCAATCGACGCCTAGGGCATCGCAAGCTGTGTCGGCAAGAGCCGGAAGCCAAGCCCCTCCCCCCTTGGTGAATACCACGACCGGCACCGGTTTTCCGTCGCGCATCCGTGTCAGTCCGGCGACGACCGCGCTCATGGGATCACGCGAATAACGCAGAAAGTGATCCGCAGCAAGACTTCCACCCCAGGTGTCGAAAATCATCACGGCTTGGGCCCCGGCCTCGATTTGAGCATTGAGGTAAGCGGTTACTGCGCCTACAAGAACCGTCAGCAGGCGGCTTAAAAGTGCCGTATCGGTAAAAAGCAGGGTCTTGATGCGCCGGAAATTACTGCTCCCCTGACCCTCCACCATATACGTGGCTAAAGTCCAGGGAGACCCGGAAAAGCCGATGAGTGGGCAGCTCGCGGCAAGTTCTCGGCGTACTCGTCGGACCGTCTCCAACACATACGCGAGATCCTTGTGGGGATCGGGAACCGTGAGACGCGCGACGTCATGCGCATCACGAATTGGCCGCTCAAACCGGGGACCTTCACCTTCTACGAATTGAAGCCCCAAACCCATGGCATCAGGAACGGTCAAGATATCGGAAAATAAAATCGCTGCATCGAGCGGAAATCGACGCACTGGCTGCAAAGTCACCTCGCAGGCCAATTCCGGAGACTGGCAAAGGGCCAAAAAGGAACCGGCCTGCTCGCGCAAAGCGCGATACTCAGGCAGATAGCGCCCAGCTTGGCGCATCAACCAAACGGGAGTCCGATCGACCGGTTCGCGCATCAGCGCGCGCAGCAGGCGGTTACTGCGATCTGACTCACGCGCGCTTATCGTCGTCATATCTCGAGAAAATCCAGAATTCCTTCGGCCGCTTGACGCCCCTCATAGACTGCCGTCACGACCAAATCGGAACCGCGCACGGCGTCGCCCCCTGCAAAGACATGCGGGTGAGTCGTTTGGTAACGGTATCGGCCACCCTCCGGGGCTTTGATGCGCCCGGTGGCGTCGGTTTCAATACCCGTTTCGGCAAGCCAGGGGGGCGGACTCGGTCGGAAACCAAAAGCCACGATGACGTCGTCTGCGGGAATCAGCTGTTCTGTCCCAGGAACCGCCTCGGGTCGCCGGCGGCCGCGCGCGTCGGGAGCCCCCAACACCGTTTCGACGACCCGCACGGCTTCGACGCGGTCGCTACCCAAGATCTCGATAGGGGCGCGATTCCACACAAACTGAACGCCCTCTTCCTTTGCATTCGCCACCTCGCGACGAGACCCGGGCATGTTGGCTTCATCGCGGCGGTAGACGCAGGTGACCGAGGATGCCCCCTGACGCAGGGCCGTGCGGTTACAATCCATGCCCGTATCCCCACCACCCAAAACGACCACACGCCGACCTTTAAGATCCGCGTAAGGGGCTTCGCCCTCGGGTAGGTCTAGCTGCTCGCGAATCACAGAGGTCAGATAGGGTAAAGCCTTATGCACGCCGGCTAGACCTTCACCCGGGAACCCGCCCTCAAGATAGGTGTAAGTGCCAACCCCTACAAAGACCGCATCGTAGTCCCTTAAGAGATCGGCAAAAGAAATATCTTCCCCGACCGAGGTGTTCAACACGAACCGAATACCCATCTCCTCAAAAAGTTGACGACGCACGCGCACTACATCCTTCTCAAGCTTGAACCCCGGAATGCCGAAAGTCAGCAGGCCGCCAATCTCGGGATTGCGATCATACACCGCGGCTTCGACTCCATTACGGATCAGAACATCGGCACAAGCAAGACCAGCGGGTCCGGCACCCACTATAGCCACACGCCGCCCGGTCGGTGTGACTCCGCTCATGTCCGGGCGCCAGCCACGAGCATAGGCCTCGGTGAAGATATACTTCTCCAGCGAGCCGATCGTAACCGCGCCAAAACCGGCATTCAAAGTGCAGGCCCCTTCGCAGAGACGATCCTGCGGACACACCCGCCCGCATATCTCCGGCAAGCTATTCGTGCGATGCGAAAGCTCGGCCGCTTCAAAGAGATTGCCTTCCTCTATGAGCTTCAGCCAATTCGGGATGTAGTTATGGACCGGACACCGCCACTCGCAATAGGGATTGCCGCAGCCGAGGCAACGCCCAGCTTGGTGGGCCGCTTTTGCGGCGTCGAAGCCGCCGTAAATCTCACGGTAATCATGGATTCTGACGACCACATCCTTCTTTAGCGGATCGCTACGCGGCTCATCTAAAAACTGGAAGACATCAGCCATCAGTTACTCTCCACGAGCAGCGTTTCCATGCGGACCGCTTTGGGCTTCACAAGCCACATATGGGCCGCCGCCTGCGACCAGTCGGCCAAAAGTTCCCGAGCATGCGCGCTTTTCGTCAACTCAAGGTACTCCGTGACTTGCGCATGCAAAAAGACTTGGTAGGCCTCCATGGGCTCTGAGACGATTCTATGAATATCGATAAGCTCATGATTATAACGATCAACAAACACCCCTCGCCTGTCGTATACGAAGGCAAAGCCGCCGGTCATGCCAGCACCAAAATTGAGGCCAGTTTCGCCCAAAACAATGACACACCCGCCGGTCATGTACTCGCACCCGTGGTCGCCTATACCCTCCACCGTCGCAAAGGCGCCGCCGTTACGTACAGCGAAGCGCTCGCCGGCGAGCCCGGCCGCGTAAAACCGCCCACCCGTGGCGCCATACAAGCAGGTATTGCCGACAATCGCGGTCATCTGACTCGCGAAGGTCGAGTCGCGAGGCGGATAGATCACGATGCGTCCCCCGGCCATGCCCTTGCCGACATAGTCGTTCGAATCGCCTTCGAGCTCGATATGCAGCCCTGGAGCGTTGAAGGCCCCAAGGCTTTGCCCCGCCGAACCCTGGAGCCGGAGGGTGATGGTGGCGGGCGGGAGCCCAGGTGCGCCGAACCGCCGGGCGATCTCCCCGGACAATTGCGCACCCGTTGAACGATGAACGTTACGAATGGGGTAGGACAAGACAATCGGGTCCTTGGTGGCCAAGGCGTGAAACGCGTCTTTCATGATCCGCGTTGCGAGCTCGCCCTTATCGAAGGGCGGGTTGCGTTCCGTGAGGCAGCGCTGAGGCCAGTGTTTTTCGACGCCCGCGTCGGACACGATATCCTCTAGCCGCAGAGCACGTTGCCGCTTGGTCTGGCCGGGCAACAGGACGAGGAGGTCCGTGCGCCCGATCAACTCGTCTATGCTGCGCACGCCGAGAAACGCCAACCATTCGCGCACTTCTTCTGCGATAAACCGAAAGTAATTCATAACCATCTCCGGCAAGCCCTGGAAATGGGCCTTACGCAGCCGGCTATCCTGGGTGGCGATCCCGGTGGCACAGTTGTTGAGATGGCATATGCGCAAATACTTGCAGCCAAGGGCCACCATCGGGCCGGTCCCGAACCCGAAGCTCTCCGCCCCCAGGATCGCCGCCTTCACCACGTCAAGACCAGTCTTCAAACCACCATCGGTCTGAAGGACCACCTTGTCGCGCAGCCCATTGGCACGCAACGTTTGATGCGCTTCGCTTAACCCAAGCTCCCAGGGCGTGCCCGCGTATTTGACCGAAGTCAGGGGACTGGCCCCGGTGCCACCATCGTAACCCGAGATGGTGATGTGGTCGGCATAGGCCTTAGCGACACCCGCTGCGATCGTCCCAACACCAGGCCCAGAAACCAATTTGACGGACACGCGCGCGGTGGGGTTGACCTGCTTCAGGTCGAAAATGAGCTGGGCCAAATCCTCGATCGAATAGATGTCATGGTGCGGCGGAGGCGATATCAAAGCGATCCCGGGCTTCGAGCAACGCAGGCGGGCGATCATCTCGTTCACCTTGTGACCGGGCAACTGACCGCCCTCTCCAGGCTTGGCGCCCTGCGCGATCTTAATCTGGAGCATGTCGGCATGAACCAGGTAATGCGGCGTGACCCCGAAGCGGCCGGATGCGACCTGTTTGATTTTAGAGGTCTTGATCGTGCCGTAACGAGCCGGGTCTTCGCCGCCCTCGCCCGAGTTAGACCGACTTCCCAGGGTGTTCATGGCGATCGCCAAGGCCTCGTGGGCCTCGGGAGACAGGGCCCCGAGACTCATGCCCGCGGAATCAAAGCGCTTATAAAGAGCGCTCGCTGGCTCGACCTCCTTCAGGGCTATCGGGGTTTGATCGGAACGCAATCCGATGAGGTCCCGAATCATGGCCGGCTTGCGTCCATTCACGAGGGCCGCATAGATCTTATAGTCTTCAAAGTCCCCGGAGCGCACGGCGTCTTGCAGCGTTTGGACCACGTCCGGATTATAGGCGTGGTATTCCCCACCGTGGACATATTTAAGAAGACCGCCCTGGCGGATCGGCTTACGGGCACTAAAGGCCTCGCGGCCGAGCGCTACAGCATCGTCCGCTAAGTCGTCAAACGCACTGCCTCCCACGCGACTGACGGTCCCCTTGAAGCAAAGATCGATGACCTCGACATCTAGCCCGATGGCCTCGAAGAGCTGGGCCCCGCGGTAGCTCGCGATGGTGGAAATCCCCATCTTGGAAATGATCTTGAGCAGGCCCTTATTAATTCCCTTGCGATAATTTTTCACCGCATGGGCCTCATCTACCGAGGTAACCTCGCCACTCGCAACGAGGTTGGCTACGACCTCGTAGGCTAGGTACGGGAAGATGGCGGTGGCCCCATAGCCGATAAGGCAAGCATAGTGATGGGGATCGCGGGCCGTCGCGGTCTCGACTACGATGTTGGCGTTACACCGTAAGCCCTCACGAACCAGGGCGTGGTGAACCGCGCCGACAGCGAGAAGGGCGTGCACTGGCAGCCGGTGCTCCGCGATATCGCGGTCAGAGAGCAAAATGATGACGCGACCATCGCGCACCGCCGCCACGGCCTTCTCGGCGATTAGGCGCGTGGCGTCCTTAAGTGATGTGTCGCGAGGATCGTACTGCAGACTCAGACGCGCAAGCGCGTACTCCGGATCCTCCTGCGACACGAGGCGTGCGAACTTGCAGCGGCTCAAGACCGGCGACCGAACCTCGAGCCTGCGGGCATGAAGGTCAGTCTCCTCGAAGAGGTTGCGCTCCGGCCCGAAGCTCGTGTTAAGCGACATCACGATCGCTTCCCGCAGAGGATCTATCGGGGGATTGGTGACCTGGGCAAACTGCTGCCGAAAGTAGTCGTAGAGGGAACGCACCGTGGTCGACATAACCGCCATTGGCGTATCGTCGCCCATCGAACCCGTCGCCTCCTGGCCGTCCTCAGCCAGCACGCGAATAATCTGGTCGCGCTCCTCGAAGGTAACCTGGAACATCTTCTGGTAGGTCGACAGGCCCGGTTCGTCGGGGCTCAGGCGACAGAGATCCTGCGCGTTCAGGTCATCACTTTCCAAGTGCCGGGTGTGGGTCGTCAGCCACTTTCGGTACGGATAGCGATGAGCCAGCCGCTTGTCGACGTCGGCCGGCAGTAGGAATGCGCCGGTCTCGGTGTCGACCGAGAGCAGCTCGCCAGGCTTTAGGCGACCCTTGGCGACGACGTCGCGGCTCGCATAGGCGTGTACGCCGGTTTCCGAGGCAATGGTGATATGGCGGTCCTTGGTGACGACCCAGCGGGCCGGACGCAAGCCGTTGCGATCCATGACGCAAGACGCATAGCGACCATCAGTAAACACGACGCCGGCCGGCCCGTCCCACGGCTCCATATGCATGGAGTGGAACTCATAAAAGGCCCGCAGATCGTCGTCCATGGTGGCTACGTTCTGCCAGGCCGGTGGAATGAGAAGGCGCATGGCCCGAAAATAATCCGCGCCGCCCGCCAAAAGCGCCTCGAGCATATTATCGAGACTCAAGGAATCCGAGCCAGACTGGGATACCAGCGGACGGGCTTCGTCGAGCGGTATGCGCGCGGAGGCGAGCGTATGGCTGCGTGCCAAAGCCCAGGACCGGTTGCCTTGAATGGTATTGATCTCGCCGTTATGCGCCAGGTGGCGAAACGGTTGCGCGAGCCGCCACTGCGGCCAAGTGTTGGTCGAGAAACGCTGGTGAAACAGGCAAATGGAGGAAGCGAAATCCGGGGCCTTTAAGTCCGGATAAAAGACCGGCAGGTAGGCCGGCATCACCAAGCCCTTGTAAGACAGGAGGCGAGTCGAGAGCGTCGCTACATAAAAATCCGGATCGCTGTCCTCGAGCCGCTTCTCGCTGCGACGGTGAACCATGTACAGCTTGGCCTCCGCCAAGCCCGGATCACGTTCGAGGTTTGCGATAAAGAGTTGCTCGATGCGCGGCTTCGTCGCGCGCGCCTCTTCGCCAAGCGCCATGTCATCGACGGGGACCGGGCGAAAGCCCAGGACGACAAACCCCTCGCGGCTACACTCTTCGCTCAAGACGCGCCGGGCGGTCTCCGCCAAATGCTCGTCCGGCGATAAAAACAACATACCCACGGCATACGCGTCGGGAAGCCGAATGCCCGCTTCGGCCGCCACCCGGCGCATGAAGGCATCCGGGATCCGAAGCAGCAAACCACAGCCGTCTCCGCTCTTCCCGTCCGCCGCCACCGCCCCCCGGTGGGTCAGGCAGGCAAGCGAGTCCATGGCCGTTTCCACCAGCCACGGGCTCGGCACGCCGTCGAGATGGGCTATAAGACCAAACCCGCAGGCATCTTTCTCAAACTGAGGACGGTATAAGCCCGTCGGCTGTCGCGATCGCGTCACTGGTTAGGAACGGTCAAGGCCGTCACAAAGAGGGCCACCGAGTATACTGCCTAGGCATAGGGGATTCAACGAAAGCCCCGGGGCCACGGAGCGCCATCCGCGCCCCGGCCGTCGTCACCGGGGGGAGTTGAACGGCTCAAGAGCTCAGCAGGTCCCGCAACGTGTCGAGCGGGACGTCCTTGGTGATGAATGCGTCGCCAAGCGCCCGGGGCAACACGAAGCGGAGTTCTCCGCCAAGCGCCTTCTTGTCGACCGCCATAAGCTCCAAGAACCGCTCGACGCTCATTTCCGGCGGTCGGGTGGGGAGACCTGCGGCCGCGACCAAGTCGCGCAAACGCGCGACGTCGGAGGCTCTAAGCCCGCCTAAGCGTTCCGAGAGACGCGCGGCCATGACCATGCCCACTGCGACCGCTTCACCATGCAGCCATTGCCCGTAGCCCATTCCCGCTTCAATCGCATGCCCGAACGTATGACCTAAATTGAGCAAGGCCCTAAGCCCCGCTTCCTTTTCGTCGGCCTCGACTATCCGTGCCTTGTTGCGACACGAAGTCTCGATCGCGAACGTCAGGGCCTCGAGGTCGCGGGCACGCAACGCCTCCATATGGCTCTCGAGCCACACGAAGAACCCATAGTCCCCCAAAACGCCATACTTTATGACCTCGGCAAGCCCTGCGGACAATTCCCGGTCCGGCAAGGTCGTGAGCGTCGTGGTGTCTATGATGACCGCCTTCGGCTGATAAAAGCTGCCGATCATATTTTTCCCTAGGGCATGATTCACGCCCGTCTTGCCTCCGACCGAGGAATCGACCTGCGACAACAAGGTGGTGGGGATCTGAACAAACGGCACGCCGCGCTGATACACCGAGGCCACGAAACCGGTTATATCGCCGATCACCCCGCCACCTAGGGCAAACAGTGTGGTTTGCCGGTCGCACCGCGCCTTCAAAAGCTCGCCTACGACATAATCGATCGTACCAAGCGCCTTCTGCGGTTCCCCGTCTGGAAGGACGACGACCACCGGGTGAAACCGCGCCAGGGCGTCCGACAGCCAGTGTCCATAGAGGGGTCCTACAACGGTGTTCGTGATCACGGCCGCCCTCTGCCCGCTCACGGTCGAAGACAAGAGCGCGGCGTCTTGCAAAAGCTGCGGACCGATGTGGATAGGATAGGCCCCTTGGGGGAGATCAAGCATCATAGTCGACACGGTTCAGTTTCCTTAAGCCACAGACAATGAGCCGGGCTGCCGACTGAGGGGAACGCCCCTGGGTATCGACAATAAGATCCGCGACTTCCCGATAGAGGGCCTCGCGCTCATGATACAGAGTCTCGAGGCGGAGGCGAGGGTTATCGGTCTGGAGCAGAGGCCGATTTCGGTCCTTACGCACGCGTTCCCACAAGGTCGCGCAATCGGCATGGAGGTAGATGGTCTTCCCTCGCGCCTTTAAAAGGGCGCGGTTCGCTTCCGCGAGAATCGCTCCTCCGCCAGTCGCGAGCACGAGGTTCGGACGGTTCGTGAGATCTTCTAGGACCGTAGTCTCCCAGCGCCGAAAGCCCGCCTCTCCCTCAACCGCGAAAATCAGCGAAACGCTCGCCCCGGTGCGCGACTCGATCTCATGATCCGAGTCGCAAAACTCGCGCCCCAGAGAGTCCGCAAGATGGCGCCCGATGGTCGACTTCCCGACCCCCATCGGTCCTACTAGGAAAATACCCCATGGCGCCCTCATGCGGCTCTTATGCCAGCATGAGGGCGACAAATCAACCCGATTGCAGGGAGAGCGAGGGCGCTAGGATCCGTGGCGTCAAGAAAATCAAAAGTTCGGAACGGGTATTATTGACCACGGTGTTCCGGAACAGATAGCCAAGGATGGGTAGGTTGCCTAGGAATGGCACTTTGGTCACCGTGCGCAAGCGGCTGTTCTGGTAGATGCCGCCGATCACGACCGTCTGGCCGTTATTTACCAACACCTGCGTCTTCAAGCTTTTTTCATCCAAGGTGCCGGCCGTCGCGTTGGCAAAACTGTTATCGGTGATCTTGACCGACATAATGATGCGGTTGTCAGGCGTGATCTGGGGCGTGACGGACAGACCCAGCACCGCCTGCTGCAGCATGCTTTGCCCAAACCCGAGATTGAAGAACTGCTCTTGACCTTGCTTGATGTCGGCCTTACGGTCGTTCGCGGTAATGAGGCGCGGGCTCGAGATGATCTTGCCCTTGTTCTCCGCCTGCAAGGCCGACAACTCCAGGTTCAAGAGGTTGTTATTCGCCAATTTCGCGATCGTGAGGGCAAAAGTAGCTGGCAAGCTACTCCCGACTCCCACCGACGGCAGGTTCACGTTAAAGGCCCCGATACCCGTGCTCGAGAGCGTGCCCGCAGTCGTCGATGGGAGACCCGGTGCGGTAGAACCGCCGGAACCCGCGCACTGAGCAGCAGGACAGGTGGAAACCCCGGTCGAGGGCGTGCTGTAGGAATAATTGAGCCCGAGCTGGGCCCCGAGACTCTTGTTGAAGCCATCGTTGGCTTCAACCAAGCGTGCCTCGATCAAGACTTGGCGTACCGGCCGATCGAGCTTCGATATCAAACGGCGGATAGCGCGGATACGCTGCGGTGTGTCTTGGATGATCAGCGAATTCGTACGCTTATCGACTGTCACCTGGCCGCGCTTCGACAACAACGAAGTCGATTCGGTGGTAGCCTTGCTGTAGTTCACCGAGCTAAACGGCATCGGGTGAGACCCCTGGCCCCCGACGGTCCGGGTCGACTTGAGGAGATTGGCAATACTCGAAGCCTTCGCATAATTCATGCGAATCAACACGGTCTCAAGCGGCTCCAATTTCCGGGCCTGGGCCTGGGCCTTAAGGTGGGCCTGCTCCTCCTGGGCCATTTGCGCCGCGGGAGCCACCAAGATGATGTTCCCGGTCCGCTTCATACCGAGATTTTTGGTCCTGAGGATCAGGTCGAGGGCCTGCTTCCAGGGCACGTCGTGGAGCTCGAGCGTGAGCGTGCCGTGAACCGCGTTGCTGGTCACGAAATTGAGCCCGCTAAAGTTGGCCAACACCTGAAGCGCCGCGCGCACCCCGATGCGCTGGAAGTTCAAAGAGATCTTACGGCTCGCGAACCGGTTTTTTTGCCGTTGGATCGCTTTGTAAGCGCGCCGGGAGATCGGCGTCACGCGCAACACAAACTGGCGCTGGGCCTGGTAACCCATCTGGGTATAGTGGCCATACGCATGCAAGACCATGCGCGCATTCCGGCCATCCTGAAAGGTCTGGATCGTATCTACGGGCGTTGCAAAGTCTGTAACCACCAGCTTACGCTGCTGACTCTGGCCCAGTCGGGTGTTATGGAAGGTGAGCACGATCTGGTGGCCGCGGTTGTGAACACTCACGGCCACGTTGGAGCTCGACAGGCGAACCTGGAGCTTGGCCGCGCCGTTGCGCCCGCGATGGAACTTGACGGCGCGAATGGCGTAGCGGCCTTGCGAGGAGCGCGGTAGGGGTAATACTGGTGCCCGCGGTACAGCTACCTTGGCCTCGGCTATGGCGACGTTCGGGCTTGCGATAATCACATTGATCGCGTGTGGGCGGACGTAGGCGCGGTAGGCCGCGGGGTTCACGAGCCGAATGACAACGCGTGTCATGTTGTTGGCTTCGACGGCGGTCACATTCTGGACATCGCCGGCGCCGACTTTGAGGTGATCCGACGACGCCTTGAGCACGGTATTGGGGATATCCAACACCACCATGGCCGGATGCACCAACACGAAGGCCGAAGGGGCCGCGGCCTGGCGCTTGGTCACGAGATGGAGCTCGATCTTATTACCTGGAAAAGCAAAATAGCTGAGCTTCGTGAGGGCATTCGGGCCCTGGGCGGCCCGCGGGGCGGACGCCGCCTTCGGCTGAACGTGGGCCGACCCTTTTTGCGGTGAGACCATGGCTTCCGCGATGCCGCCTAATCGGGCGTCATAACCGTAAGCGGTGCGCGTCAAGCGCATTGATCCAGCCTTCGTGAGCAGGACATCGACGTTAACGCCGCGACCGCGGTCAGCTAAGTAGGGGTACACGCCCTTTACGGCCCCCATACCCGGCAGGTCCTTCACTTGAACCCCCATCTTGGTGCGCGTCAGCCGGATGCGCAACAGCCGGCCATGGTGAAGACTCTCGACCCGTCCGTGACCGAGCCCGGTCATATTGAGCCTGAGCGCGGGTTTACCGGCTATGGAGGCCCAGGAAAGCCCAGTGAGGGTAGCGGCGTGCGCCATGGCCAGCGCCGACACGGTCAGCGCAATGGCCACAAGCTTGGTTCTCATCATGATGGGCTCCCTTATCACTTAATTTCTAGAGTCGCAGGCTGCTTGACCCAGCCGGTTGGACCCGCAACGGTTTCGACGATATAGATCTTTTTAGGCGTTATGCGCACGATGGTGCCGTAATGTTCACCCACATCGGTACCTACTTGTGCTCGATGTGTGGCGCCATGGGGAGTCGTAATCAGGGCCCAAAGTTTATGTCCCGTCGACAGCGTCCCAACCACTCTGAGCGCATCCAAAGGATAGCGCTGAAGGGGCCCTTTAGGGACATGAAGGTTCGGATTCGGGCCGCGCCTGGCCAAGCGCATCGAGAAGGGCTCAAAAGGGTCAATAAAATGATGCATGTCGAAAGCCACGACGTGAGGCGCTGCGATCTTCGGCACGGGCTTCACAGGCGGGCGATAACCAGCATCCGCGGTTGCCACGAACTGCTGGAGGTTCGCCATGCTCCCGGTACCCGAGCACCCCCCTAAAAGGGCGCACATGGCTAATGTCGTCAATAGGCGCGTATTCATTTCTTGATAACCCGGTGCTTGAGGTAGCGATAGGTCTTAGCGGTCATGGACAGAGAGAGCAAGTTCCCTTTCTTGGCCGTCACTGTGACGTGACCGAGCGTTACGATGCGTGGGAGAGCCGCGATATCACCGACGAAATGCCCGAGTTGGGCATAAGTCCCACTGACCGTCAATTCAATGGGCAACTCCGCATAGAAATTTTTCGAGACCTCGCCCTTCGGTTTTAAGAGCAAAAACTGCAAGCCGCTGCTCTTACCGGCTTTCGTAACCTCCGTCACGAACTCAGGCATGTGGGTAGTATTAGGCAGCTCCTGAAGCAGGCCTCCGAACAGCACCTTCATTTTTTTCATTTGGCGCTGGTAGGCCGGCAAATCCTCGGCCTCCATTTTCTGCTGAACGAACTGCTGCTTTAGCATTACCTCCTGACTATGAAGACCTTCGTCAGTATGAATCTGGCCGCTTATGAAAAACCAATATCCGAGCGCCAAAAGCAGCACGCACGACACGCCGACACCCACGACCTTGACCGAATACGGGGATGCCGAAAGGTTGTTGAGGTCAACGTTCTTCAGGTCTTCGATGGTCTGTTGCCAATCCACGGCTATCCCCTTCCCGCTATAGGCTTTTTAGTGGGTGTCATGGTCTTACTCTGGACCGTGAGAGTAAAAAGACTCAAGTGCCCATTGCCGCTTTTTACCACCGTGATGACTTCAAGAATCGGGTTTGTAAATGATCGCGAGGTCGCCAGGTTACGCATGAACTGCGACACGCGCTCGTTCGATTGGGCCGCCCCCGAGATCGTAAAGGTCGTGTTGGCTTGGGCAAACGACGTGAGATAAACGCCAGCTGGCACAGAGCTCGCCAGGTTATTGAAGGTGTGGACGATCTGCATGCGATCCATCTGCAGGGTCTGAATGACGTGCATGCGCGCGAGCAGCGCGGCTCGCGCCTTCTTAATGGCCGTGATCTTTTGGATCTTGGAATTCATGAGCGCGATCTGCTGTTGCAGATAACTGTTCCGCGCCTGCTGGTGAGAAATGACGCTCGCCAACTGTATATGGGCATAGAAAAGCACGACCAGCACGGCCACCCAGGCTATCGCCGCCTGCCGTATCAAGCGGTGGTCAAGTTCCTTGCGCCGTTGCTCGCGCCAGGGCAGGAGATTAAGGCGCATCATAGATGGAAGCCCCGTAGCGCCAGACCGCAGGCAGCCATAAGAGAAGGTGTCTCATTAACGAAGAGCTGCGGCTTGACCCGCCCGGCCAAGGTCATGCTCGAAAAGGGGTTGGCGACGGCCGCTGGCACGCCGAGCCGGCTTGCCAACATCTTGTCGATTCCGGCGATTTGGGCGCACCCTCCAGCCAACAACACGAGATCGACCTTATTGAATGGGCTGGACGAGTAGAAAAACTGCAGGGCGCGCATAACCTCCTGGCAGAGGGCCTCCATAAATGGCCGCAAAACCTCGGCCTGATAGTTGTCCGGCAAGCCCCCCTGTTTTTTGGCAAGCCCCGCTTCCTCGTAGGATAAACCGTAACGGTGCTGGATTTCCTCCGTGAGCTGGCGGCCACCAAAGCTATGCGACCGGCTGTAGACCGAGCGGTTGCTGTGCATCACATTCAAGGTCATGCTGGTCGCGCCGATATCGTAGATCGCGACCGTCTTTTCCATGCCGCCGCCCGCCATATGCTCGGCGATCAAGGCGTAGGCATTCTCTACAGCATAGGTCTCGAGGTCGACGATCAGGGCCTGGTAGCCATGGGTCTGAATGACCGCGAGATAATCGTCGACGACCTCTTTGCGGCATGCGGCAATAAGGACTTCGACCTCTTCGGCATTGTCTTCCGCCGGCCCTATCACCTGAAAATCCAAATTGACTTCGTTTAGCGGATACGGGATGTAGTGTTCGGCCTCCATCTCGATCTGGGTCTGCAATTCCGTCTCCGTCAGCGCCGCCGCCATACGCACCGACTTGCAGATCGCCTGGCTCGCCGGAATCGAGACCGCAACGTGCCGCAACCTCGTCCCGGACCGCTTCATCGCGCGATCCACGGTCGCTGCCACCTGTTCGATATCAGCTATGGCGCGCTCAACTATCGCGTTTTGGGGTAAGGGTTCAACGGCATAGCGTTCCACTCGATACTGGTTCTGGCTCGAGCTCAATTCCAGGACTTTGATCGATGAGGTGCTGATGTCTAAACCGACTAGCGGTTGTTTTTTACGGCTCGGCAGATCCAAATTCCTCCCTTTTTCCGGAACTTATGCCCGGTAGATCGCTCTTTAGATGAGCTTCCTTGAACTATAGATCACAAAACGGCGCCATGACAAATGGTTTGGGGCTCGCGACGTTTCCCCTTATACTCACCACAACCCTGCGGATTGAGAAACTATGGACTCTTCAAGCACGCCCGGCGTCCCCTTAAAGCGCCGGATTGGATTCCGGTTGCTGCTCGTTTTCTTCGGCCTTTTCGCGGCCGGCGTCTTGGTCGCAAGCGTCACGGCGCTGGTCATCACGCCGACCTTGCCATCCGTCCACAACATCATGCAAAGGCGGCTTAAGGCGCCGCTCCAGGTCCTGACCCGGCACGGCAAGCTTATTGCCGAATTTGGCAATGAGGAACGCATGCCAGTCACCCTCCGCCAGGTTCCCCCCACCTTGATCCACGCCGTCCTAGCGGCCGAAGACAGCTCGTTTTACACCAACCCAGGCATCGACATCCTCGGGATCGCGCGCGCCGCCTGGGTCGATATTCTGACCGGCCGCAAGGCCCAAGGCGCCAGCACCATCACCATGCAGGTCGCGCGCAACTACTTCTTAAACCCCCACAAGACCTTTACGCGCAAGATTCGCGAGGTCTTGCTGGCCTTTAAGATCGCCCGCGAGCTCAGTAAAAAGCAGATTCTGCAGCTCTACCTCAATAAGGTCTTTCTGGGCAATCATGCCTACGGATTCGAGGCCGCAGCCCATACCTACTACGGAAAGTCGCTCAAGCGGCTCACGCTCCCCCAATTGGCCATGCTGGCGGGGCTGCCGCAGGCCCCGTCGCTCGACAACCCCATCGATCACCCAAAGAACGCCCGGGCGCGCCGGCAGTACGTGCTCGGACGCCTGCGGACCCTGGGCTACATCAGCGCATCCCAATACCAGGCCGCGAACGCCTCTCCCGTGGCCACCCGCGCGCACATGATCCATTACCATGTCCACGCCGGCTATGTCGCGGAGATGGTTCGCGAGTATATGGTCAAACATTTCGGCCGTAAGAAAACCTACGATGGCGGCTACCGGGTCTATACCACCTTGGGCGCGCACGAGCAGATCGTGGCCGACCAAGCGGTCCGAGACGGGCTATTGGCCTACAATAGACGCCATGGTTACTACGGCCCGACCGCGGTCCTGACGATCAACGACCAAACGACCCAACATCGCCTCGATCGCGATTTGCGTCACTACACAACCGTGGGCGGGCTGGTCCCGGCGATCGTTCTTCATGTGGGCTACCGTTCCGTTCAAGCTTATGATTTGGACCGTCGGCAGGTACACGTGGGCTGGGGGGGCTTGTCCTGGGCAGCGCCCTTTATCAACGTAAACGCCGAAGGCCCGGCGCCTCAGCAAGCCAGCAATATTCTGGCGGTAGGCGACGTCATCTACCTTCAGCACGAGGGGCCCAAAAAATGGGCATTGGCCGAGATCCCGCGCCCCTACGCGGCACTCGTGTCGCTGCGTCCCGCGGACGGCTCGATCGCCGCCCTCGTAGGAGGCTTCGATTTCTACCACAACAACTTCAACTGTGTGACCCAGGCCCACCGTCAGCCTGGATCGAGCTTCAAGCCTTTCGTCTATTCGGCGGCTATCGCCAAGGGCTTCACCCCAGCGAGCCTCTTTAGCGGCGCACCCATCGTGGCCTTAAGCGGGGCGCACGGCGAGCTATGGCGTCCCCATAACTACTCCGAGCATTTCCGCGGGCTTACGCGCATGCGCGTCGGTTTGGCCCAATCCATCAACCTCGTATCGATTCGGATACTTCGGGCAGTCGGCATTCGTTACGCCATTCATTACGCCGAGCGTTTTGGATTTCGGGCATCCCAGTTGCCCCATAGCCTCTCTTTAGTCCTGGGCAGCGCCACGCTCACACCTTTGGAGATGGCCCGCGGCTATACCGTATTCGCCAATGGCGGATATCGAGTGCGGCCGTATTTCCTAAGTAAGATTGTCAACGAGCAGGGCAAGGTCGTCTGGCACGTAAAACCGGTTACAGTGCCTCCCGTAGGCGGCATCCCTACGGCGAGCATCGGCAATCCCCACTACGCCTTCCAGGCCATAAGTCCGCAGAATGCGTTCATCATGACCAGCATGATGGAGAGCGTGATCCGGTCCGGAACCGGTCAACTCGCTCTATCGTTAAAGCGCATAGATATCGCTGGTAAGACAGGCACGTCGAACCACGAACGTAACGCCTGGTTCTCGGGATTCAGCCCTTATCTCGAAACCACCACCTGGATGGGATTCCCGGTGCCCAAATCGCTTGGGCACTACGAGGTTGGGGCCCACGCCGCCTTGCCGATCTGGGTCCAATATATGGGCGGGGTCTTGGCAGGCCGTCCGGATACACCCTTTCCCGTACCCAAAGGGATCGTCGTCGCCACCGTGAATCGCCGTACCGGACTACGCTGTAGCCCCTCCAATCCGGACGCGATGCGCGAATACTTCATCAAGGGCACCGTGCCCGGTAAAACCGTGACCGGTGAGGGGCCGCCCGTGCCGCTTCCCCCTCAAAACGTGCGCAGTAGCGGGCTGTTCTAAATGGGGCGGCATACCCGCAGGGCGTCGACCGGCCGCAAATCCGAGGCGGTGGTGCGCCAAAAGATTGTCGTGGAAGCGGCCCGCCTCATGGCCGAGGAAGGGGTGCGCGATTACCAAAGCGCGAAACGCAAGGCCGCCCATCGTTTGAGCCTCCCAGACGATAAGAATTGGCCCGCGAATACCGAGATCGAGGAGGCCCTCAAACAACATCTCGCGCTTTTCCAAAAGGAGTGGCCGCAAACCGTACGGGCGCTTCGGGAAGATGCGCTCGAAGCCATGGCCCTGTTCCACGACTTCGCGCCCAAGCTCGTAGGTGAGGTGTTGAGCGGGACCGCAACTCGGTTTTCCGAGGTTCAGCTCCACCTCACGGCGACCCCCGAGGACATGAGCCTGTTTCTGACGGAGCACGACATTCCTTTCGACATCGAAGACCGTCGGCTTCGTTACAACGGTGACCGCGTGACACAAGTCCCGGTATTTCGATTCGTGGCCGGCGACAGGCCGTTTGCCTTATATGTGTTAAGTCACGAGGCCATGCGCGAGCTCCCGCTTTCACCCATCGATGGGCGCCCCATGCATCGAGCCGGTGCGCGCGAGGTAGCGGCGCTCCTGGACACCTCGCCTTCCGACGTCCGAAGGCCTGACTAGAGGCGGCGCCCCGGCCGCAAATCAGAGGGCCACCGGATACCAGCGACCAAAAGACAGGGGACCCGACCCTTGGCGACTCGCTTTATGCAAAGGCACGCCCTAAACTGTCGACGCCCGAGACCACTTAACTTTGGTACGTGGCGTAAGACGTCCGTGGGCGGCCCTGGCCGCCGGAAGTTTGGCCCGATACTTGCGCGCCGCCTGATAAGATAGGTTTTTTAAGGAACAGCCGTGAAACAACGAATTGCCGCTCTGCTACAAGAAGCCATTGCGACCCTGGTCGGCGCTGGACGCCTACCTGCGGGCCTGCCGACCCCGGAGCTCACGCGCCCCCGCCAAGAGGGCCACGGCGATTTTTCGACAAATTTCCCACTCATGGCGGCCAAGACCGTAGGACGCGCGCCGCGACTCCTGGCCGCCGACATTCAAGGGGCACTTGGCGGCTCGCCGTGGATCACGCGCGTCGAGATCGCAGGCCCCGGATTCCTCAATTTTTTTGTCGCTGACACGGCCTTACGCGACCTGATCCCCGAGATTCTGGCCCAGGGGGAACATTACGGCGAGCTCCCCCGGAAATCGACGAAAGTCCTGCTCGAGTTCGTATCCGCCAACCCCAATGGCCCGCTGCATGTCGGGCACGGCCGGGGGGCGGCGTACGGGGACTCCTTGGGCCGCTTGCTGGCGTGCGCCGGGTACGACGTACAACGCGAATATTACGTCAACGACGCTGGCCGGCAGATGGATATTCTCGCGCTCAGCGTATGGCTACGTTACCTGGAAGCGGCGGGCGAGACGCTGGTCTTCCCCGAGACCGGATACCGCGGCGCCTACGTCCAGGACATCGCCCGCGAGCTGCGTAAAAAGCTGGGGGAGGCACTCCAACGGCCGCTTTCGGATGTGCTTATCGAAAGCGACAAGCTCGATGCCGACGCCCTGACAGACGCCCGCATCGCACGCCTCAAGGCGGCCCTCGGCAGCCAATACCGCGAGCTTCATAATTTCGGTCTCCAGGCCATGCTGGCCGATATCGAAGATGACCTTAAGGCATTCGGGGTCGATTACGACCGCTGGTATTCTGAACGGACCCTACTTGATAGCGGCGCCATCGAGCGGGCCTTGGATCGCTTGCGTGCCCATGGAGACCTTTACGAGGAAGGGGGCGCGCTATGGTTTCGGGCCACGCGCTACGGCGACGAAAAAGACCGGGTGGTAGTCCGCGAGAACCAGGTCACGACCTACTTCGCGTCCGACATCGCCTACCATCTAGACAAGTATGAGCGCGGCTTTGACGGTCTGATCGACATCTGGGGCGCCGATCATCATGGTTACATCCCGCGCGTCATGGGGGCCCTCACCGCCCTGGGTTTGAAACCCGACCGGCTTCAGGTCCTGCTCGTGCAATTCGCTATCCTGTATCGCGGCGGCGTGCGCGCCCAGATGTCGACTCGGAGTGGGGATTTCGTCACGCTACGCGAGCTTCGCGCTGAGGTGGGAAACGATGCTGCGCGATTCTTTTATGTCCTGCGCAAAAGCGAGCAGCACATGGACTTCGACCTGGATCTGGCGAAATCCCAGTCGAACGAAAACCCAGTCTACTATGTCCAGTACGCCCATGCCCGGATTATGAGCGTGTTCCGGCAACTGGAAGAGCGCGGCCTAAGCCACGGGGATCTCGCCCACTGCGATCTGACGCCCCTCAGCGCCCCAGAGGAATCCGCACTGATTCGGACTCTCGGCCGTTACGCGGAGGTGATTGAGGACGCGGCGGCGGCTTGCGAGCCCCATCAAATCGCCTATTACGTGCGTGAGCTCGCAAGCAACGTCCATGCCTATTACAACGCCCACGCCTTTCTGAGCGCTCCGACCGCCGTTCGGGAAGCCCGGCTCGCCTTGATCGAGGCCGCCCGGCGCGTTTTGGCAAACGGTCTCAAACTACTGGGGGTAAACGCCCCGGAGACCATGTAATGGCGAACCGGCGGAGTGCCCCCGTAACCCTCTCGTCCGGCCAGAAGATGCTGATGGTGGCTGGCATCACCCTGGTGGTCGGGCTTGGCCTCGGCGCCTTGTTATATCGCCTTGTCCACCACCCTCACCACAGCCGGCCTCACGCCGCGGCCCGCCGACCGCAGCCCGCCACTGTGCTCGCACCACCCCCTTTACCCAAACCCAAAGGGCCGGCTCCTGGCCTGCCGGCGGCTACACAATTCGACTTTTACACCATTCTTCCCGAAATCCATAGCAAGTCCGAGCGCGCTTTGCGGAAAACGCCTCCGTCACCACAGCACGTGAGACCTGCCCCTACGGCGTCCCCCAGGTCGCAAGGGGCCACGGCGCGCGTCATCGGAGGACGCTTCATTTTGCAAGCAGCCTCGTTCCCAGACGTGGTCGGCGCAAGCCGCCTCAGGGCCGAGCTCGCGCTACGGGGACTGACGTCTTACATCGAGAAGGTGAGCATCACCGGTCGCGGGGCCTTCTATCGCGTCCGGCTTGGACCGCTCCATAAAGACGCCTTAGGTCATGACCGCAAGATCTTGGCACAGTTGGGATTGACGCCTATCCTCCTGCGCGAAGCACGCGGCAATTAGAGTGTGGCGAGCATCGGCACCATTCGGCGGCTAACAGGAGAGAGGGCCCGAGATTTCGCCGAGAAGCCCGAGATCACCGGCCATCGGACCCCCGGGGCCTCAATATGTCAGGCAAAAGCGGCCCGGGAAGGCTTGGGGCGTGGGGGCGACGCGGGCCTCACTCGATCGCAACTGCCTGTCGGCTGGGACCTCGCGGTGGCTCGTTCCAGCCGCTATGATAGTCTTATGACGTAGCATGATCCGCTCTTTCAGAGCGGCGGTGCTGTCTGAGCCGCGCATTGTGGCACCTGTAAGATGATGACCACGACCATGAATCAACGATCCACGCCCCAGGACGCACCCGCGAGCCTCAGCCTTGTCACGGCCACGCCCGATAGAGGCTCCCGTCTTCTGGCGGATAGCCTTACCGTTTTTTTGGCCATTGTCGCCCTGGCAACAGTTCCGTTTGCGGCGGTCCCGGCGATTAAGATTGCGGCCTTTCTGCCGAGTTATGGGACGGCCGTTCTTATCTGTGATTTTCTTACCGCCTACCTGCTCTTTAGCCATGCCCAACTGGCCCGCAGCGCAAGCCTCAGTGTCCTTGCAAGCGCCTATCTGTATTCCGGTCTTATGGCCGCGATGCAAGTGGCTATGTTTCCCGGTCTCGTGAGCGCCGCAGGGGGGCTCGGTGCAGGGCCGCAGAGTGCGGTCTGGGCCTGGATGTTCTGGCATGGGGGTTTCCCCTTCTTTGTGCTTCTCTACATCCTAGCCGGCATTTCGGAACGCCAGGGCGGGCATTGGCCCTCTCAGGTCCGCCATCGGGAAGTGATGATGGCCAGTACGATCATTTTGGTGATGGGACTGGGAGTCGTCTCGCGCCACGCGGGCATATGGCTCCCTGTGATTGTCTCCCACGGGTCGTATCGCGCAGCCTTCAAGGTCGGCGCCGCGCAGACCGTGATCGGAATTAACGTCGCAGCCCTTTTGGGGCTCACGATCTTTGAGCGGCGGCGAACGGTTTTGCAGGTCTGGCTATGGGTCGCCGTGGTGGCCTCCCTACTGGACGCGATTATTACCCTGGCCGGGGGCGCACGTTACTCCCTGGGGTGGTATGTGGCACGCGCCGACGACGTGGTCGCGTCCACGGTCATCTTCGGGGCCTTTTTAGGAGAAATGGTGCGTCTTTACAATATCGTGTTTGGGCTCAACGTCCGCTTAGCCCAGCTGGCGGTGGTTGATGACCTCACGGGCATCGCCAATCGCCGGCGATTTGACGAGTCCTTGGGTACGGCCTGGCGGCAGGCTCGGCGCGACGATAAGCCTATCTCATTGTTGATTCTGGATATTGATTTCTTTAAGAGCTACAACGATGCCATGGGCCATCCCGCCGGCGACATTTGTCTTCGCGCCGTAGCGCAAGCCCTCGCTACGAGTGTTACGAGGCCGCATGACCTGGTGGCGCGTTACGGCGGTGAGGAATTTGCCGTACTGCTGCCGGAAACAGACGCGGCGGGTGCGGCGGGGGTCGCCAAGCGCTGTTGTCGGGCCGTGGCCGACTTGCGTCTGCCCCACCCTCAAGGAGTGGCCGGTTTTGTAAGCGTCAGCGCAGGCGGCGCCACGTACGCAGGTGGCGAAGGGGCACCAGACGAGCTCGTAGCGGCAGCTGACCGGGCCCTTTATAAAGCCAAAAATAAGGGGCGCGCCCAGTACCAATGGGAGACCGCGACCGGAGAAGTCGCAGTCTTTTGAATCAGACAATCCACCAGGAGTCGCTTGTATGAGCCATAACATCCGCTAGGGCGAGGCTGTCCCGCCTCCACGACGCCCTCACTTGCGTCCGCGGCCGGGGCGCAGATCGATCCGCCGCAAGAAAATCAACATCGAAGTACCGGGTACAGGGTAGGGCAGCGATGCCGCCCCCTTGTCGCTCACCGAAACCCTCTGATGCCCCAAAAGGTGTCATGGGCGACCAAAACCCGCCGATGGCCGGGGGCCAAACAACTATTTTTCCCCAGGATGAAAATTCAAATTGCATTGCTCGGAAAAGATGCCTATGATTCGCCCGATTCCACGGCACCGAAGGCGGCCGCCATTCTCTGTTAGCGATCCCATCGCTGACGGGCCTTAACGCTGACCGGGTGTGCACGGGAGCTACTTCAACGGAACTGCCGTAGACGAAGGTCTTGGAGTTCCTCGGTAACAGAATTGGAGGGCTTGCCCATGCGCTCACTTGGACATCAGATTGTGGCCGAGTTTTATGGATGCGACAAAGCACTATTGAACGACGTCGCGTATATCCGAGACCACATGCTGGAGGCCGCCGTGAAATCCGGCGCCACTATTGTCACAGAGACGTTTCACCATTTTTCTCCGCATGGCGTTTCCGGTGCGGTCATCATCGCCGAAAGTCATTTGGCTATCCACACTTGGCCCGAATACGGCTATGCCGCGGTGGATTTATTCACCTGCGGGGACTCGGTTTCGGCCGAAGTAGGCTTTAATCACCTGCGCGAGGCCTTGGGCGCGGGCCACGTATCGACGATGGAAGTGCATCGTGGCCAAATCGATATGATGTCGATAGGCGAGGAAACACAGCCGGCCATTAAGCTTGTTGCGGGCAAGACCGCCTAAACCTAAGGTTTAACCATGATCATCAAAACCCCGACGTCCCACACCTTCGTGACGGGCTCAAGCGAAGGCTATACGCCTTTAAACGCCTTTGACGGCGCGCTGCTCGCTGCCGGAATCGGTAACACCAATCTGGTGAAGATGTCGTCCATCGTGCCGCCCGGGACCCGCGAGGTTGCGATCAAAGAGCTCGTGCTGCCGCCCGGCGCCTTGGTGCCGGTCGCTTACGCGGCCATGGAATCCGACATCCCGGGTTCGATGATCTGCGCCGCGGTAGCCGCCGCATGGCCCACCGACCCCACAAAGCCGGGGCTCATCATGGAATACCATGCTCACGGGCATCGTGAAGATGCCGAATCGGTGGTGCGGCGCATGGCCGAAGAGGGTATGCGTAAACGTGGCTGGGAACTTCGGGTCATACAGTCGATGGCCATCGATCACCGGGTCGAGAAGATCGGCGCCGCTTTTGCGGCAGTGGTACTGTGGGACCTGTGATGCCAAAAGACGGTTGGTATACAGAAGAATGGGCGGGCCAAGGGTCGGCTATTTCGCTGCGCGTCAAAGAGAAGGTGCATGACGAACAGTCCGTCTATCAGCGCATCGAAATTTTCGAGACCGAGACCTTTGGAACGCTTATGACCCTGGACGGTCTCGTCATGGTGACCGACCGCGACAATTTCGTGTACCACGAGATGATGAGCCACCCCGCGCTTTTTACGCACCACCATCCGCGGCGGGTCCTTATCATCGGTGGCGGGGATTGTGGAACCCTGAAAGAGGTTCTCAAACACGATGAGGTCGAACACGTGGACCAAGTCGAGCTTGATGAACGGGTAACTCGGGTGTCGGAGCAGTTTTTCCCCGAGCTTTGCGCCGCAAACGACGATCCGCGCGCCCACCTGCACTTCCAAGACGGCATTCAGTGGGTCCGGGACGCGAAGGCCGGATCCTATGACGTCATTATCGTCGATTCGACAGATCCAGTCGGTCCAGCGGCCGGGCTTTTCGGGCAGGCCTTCTATACCGACTGCCATCGCGCCCTGAACCGGGATGGCATCGTCGTCGGGCAAAGCGAGTCGCCACTGTTTCACGTAGAGCTCATTAAGGGCATGCATGAGGCCTTGCGGCAGGCGAACTTTCTGGACGTGGCGACCTTACATTTCCCGCAATGCACCTACCCATCCGGTTGGTGGAGCGCCACCTTGGCGCGCAAGGATGCGACACTGTCGACCTTTCGCGAGGAGGCCTGTTGCGAACGCCCCTTCGCCACCCGCTACTACAACGATGGCATTCACAGGGCGGCCTTCGCTACCCCTGAATTTCTTTTCAAAACCCTGCTCTAAGATTGGTAATCGAGGCCGATATGGCCGTTTATCGGGGCCTCGGTACCGGCAGGCTCGGTTTGACGGATTCGCCACCTCTTGTGTATTAGCTGTCTCTAATTCCCAATATATAGTTTTAAACGGCTTGCTCGGCGAACGTTGCTTAAGTAGACTCGTCTCGTATTCGCTTTTCTCACATGGAGACCTGACAGAATGGAAAATGCGCAGTCGTCATCCCAGGCTACCCCGAGCGGCACGGTCACGGAAAGTGGCCTGCGCGTCATTCGCCGCAACGGCCACGCTGCCCATTTTGATCAAGCCAAGATTGCGATTGCCATAACCAAGGCCTTCCTCGCGAGCGAGGGCAGCTCGGGCGCCGCATCGACGCGGGTCCGGGAGATCGTGGGCGGCCTTACCGAGCAGGTCACCGCGGCACTGACCCGTCGGCTTCCCGGCGGCGGCACTGTCCATATCGAAGACATTCAAGACCAGGTCGAGCTCGCGCTTATGCGCAACGGCCACCACGAGACCGCCCGTCGTTACGTGCTTTATCGCGAGCAGCGGGCGCAGGCGCGGACTGCCGAACAGAGCGCGCCCCGCGAGCAGACGATACATGTCCGCACCCCGGATGGGCGCACTGTACCGCTGGACCGCGAACGGCTGCGAGCGGTCATCGTAGAGGCTTGTGATGGTCTCCACGAGGTGTCGGCTGACGCCGTGTTCCAGGCCCTGCTGCGCAATCTGTTCGACGGGGTCGACGACCTCGATGTAATGCAATCGGCGATCCTGAGCGCCCGCGCCCTGGTGGAGACGGAACCCGACTATTCCTACGTCACCGCCCGCTTATTGCTGGACGTTTTGCGCCGCGAGGTTCTCGGCCATCCGCTCACCCATACCCAGATGCGGGCGGAGTATAAAGACTATTTCGGGCGATTCATCCAGGAAGGGGTCGCGGCCGAACTCTTGGATCCGCGACTCGCCGAATACGACTGCGGACGACTGGGCTTGGCCCTGCAGGCCGATCGCGACCTGAGTTTTACCTATCTGGGCCTGCAAACCCTCTATGACCGCTATTTCTTGCATCGCGAGGAACGCCGCATCGAATTGCCGCAGATCG
>JAJYPQ010000111.1 GCA_021795255.1 Pseudomonadota bacterium | reverse complement strand
TCTGAAATCGCAGGGACGCGGCGATTGCATCACCTGTCAATTTCTGAAATCGTAACCGATTGAGTGGGAAACATATTTTTTGCAGCATGTTAAATATGGGCTAAGCGTCGGGTTGTTAAAAATGCCCGCCGACACGGGGCCGGTAGGGGTGTGGCTCGTTATTGCCGCTCACGTGGATCCGAGTTGTTCGAGACAATCGCCTCCAGAGACTTATCCGCTTCTCGCGTAACCGCGTTATCGCAGCGTGTGCGACCAATCTTCCGAAACGCCCAATCGATTATTCGTCATCGCCCGCTTAGACATGACCCCAAAAGCTTTGCCATGGCCACAATGTGTGCTCTATGGACACAACGTCTTGGCGAGGTGCTTCGCCAGTTCGGGAATGACTTCCTGACTATAATCTTTATCCAAAGTCGCGCGCACCATCGCGCTGGTCGGAGCATCCAGGCTTTCTCGAAGCAGGCCAAGGAAATGCGGTGGTGCCACGAGGATCAGATGCTGATAGGCCCCCGCCATTCGTCCCGCCTCGAGACGTTCCACCAACTCCGCGGCAAAATGCTGCATCTCCGTTTCCTTGGGACCGGTCTTCCACTGGATTGCGGAACGCCGACCTAGGGCGTCGCTTTGTTGGGTACGACCGGCGCTATCCGTGACGAGATCCCCTTCATGTTTGCGGCTGTCGGGATGGGCCCAATTGTGGACCAGTTGCAAACCCTTGCCACAGCCTTCATTGAGAAAGAGTCGTGCTTCGGCGGCGTTGCTTACTAATACCCAAGTGTGAGTCATATGTTGCCCCTTCAATCTATTCGTGGATCCTCAATGTCCTATCGACTATGCGGCGAGCGCACAGTGAACGGCGCGTCTAGCTCCAGTACATCTCTGTGCACCCACCTAACAAAACCAAAGCACCCCGCGCATTTTTGTACTGAAACCAGCAGCCCACGCAACGATAATTGCATCACGCTCTTCGTGGACGCGGAAGTCAAGAGACTGCTATTCCCCAAACGCCCCAATCGAAGTAGACGAAAGCGCCACGATTGGGCGCGCGGCGGGTTTCTGCCGGGATTTGGGGAACGCAAAGCGATATAGTCAAGAAATATGGCGTGTCGCGGGAACTTTAGTCCCTGTTTCGGGCGCCAAAAGACCTGAAAATCGGGCTGTAGCCACGAAAATAATGCGCCGCCCGATAGAGGTGTTTATTGATTTGGCCCGTTTGTTCCGGAAACGGGGTCATGAATGAGGTCGTGGACACGGTTTTGAATTGCAGAAGAGTCTTCTGCGGCCGTGGTGGTTACCCCCGAAACCGGGGCTCGGTATGACGCTTACGTCCTGTAAGCGTCCCGTTTTGTGATCTGTTTTGGCACTGTCAGTATACCGGAAAAATGGACACAACGACCCCTAGACGCGTTTTTATGTGTCATCGCAAAACGCCGATTTTCGTATGATACGCGGATTTCGAGAGCCACGGGCGGTGACGGGTTTTATAATAACGGGCGAGCCTATCGATCATAAGGATGGTGTGGGATGGTAGAATTAGAACGGCTTGTTCGCATTTCTGTAGAAGGGGTGAGCCTCGAAGGCAACTGGGTGATTCCTGAAAATGCCCTCGGTCTGGTGCTCTTCGTTCACGGCAGCGGCAGTAGCCGCTTAAGTCCCAGAAACAATTACGTGGCGCAGATACTGCGCAATGGCGGTATTGGGACCTTGCTCTTCGATCTGCTGAGCAAGGAGGAGGATCGGGTATATGCCACTCGTTTCGATATCGACCTGCTGAGTGAGCGCTTGGCGTTAGCCACCCGTTGGGCGCAGCGCCAACCGGAGGCGGCGGGCCTGCCCTTGGGTTATTTCGGCGCCAGCACCGGCGCTGCGGCAGCCTTGCGCGCGGCCGCCCAATTGGGCGACGCTATTGCTGCGGTGGTGTCCCGTGGCGGGCGGCCCGATCTTACCGGCCCCACCATCACCCAGGTCAAGGCGCCTACCCTCCTTATCGTCGGCGGCTTAGATGGTGTCGTGATTGGCCTCAATGAGCAGGCTTTCGCTTCCTTACGGGCAAAGAAGGAGTTGGCCATTATTCCCGGCGCCACCCATCTCTTCGAGGAACAAGGGACGCTGGAGGCGGCGGCCCGCCTGGCCCTGGACTGGTTTAAGCGCTATTTTAAAGCCGCAGGCGGATAATGCCCCGCCCTGAATGCAAGGATTCCATGGTGGGCCCGCCTCGCCTAATGCCAACCGGAGCCGCCGACGTGATGAGGCGGTGCAATAGACCCTTGTATGTCCTTGGTCTAGTGGCTTTTGGCCGCCGCCAGCAGGGGCCGCAACTCCTTGAGCGTCCTCGTATTGAGCACGTCTTTTTTCTCCAGCCAGCCGCGTTGTGCTTGCTGTAGACCAAAATGCAGATTGGCGAAGTCGTAAATGCTGTGGGCATCGGTATTGACGGCCAGCAGCACGCCTTCTTCCTTGGCCATCCGGGCATGGATGTCGACGAGATCCAGACGTTCCGGCTGGGCATTGATCTCCAGAAAGCAGCCGCGCTCGCGCGCATGGCGGATGACGCGGGACATATCCACGTCCATGGGTTTTCGGCTACCGATGAGCCTTCCGGTGGGGTGGGCGAGGATGGTGAAATGGGGGCTGTCCATGGCTTTGAGGATGCGCGCGGTCTGCTTGCCCCTGGGTAGATCGAACTGGGAGTGCACCGCAGCCACCACCAGGTCCAGGTCACTTAGGATGCCGTCGGGCAAATCGAGGCGGCCGTCTTCCAGGATGTCCACCTCTATCCCCTTGAGGAGCGTAATGCCATTGCGCTCTCGATTGAAAGCGTCGATCTCATCCATCTGTCGGCGCAAACGCACCGGGTCCAGGCCATGGGCGACGGTCAGGTGGCGGCTATGCTCGGTGATGGCCAGATATTCGAGGCCTGCGGCCTTGGCGGCCGCGGCCATGTCTTGCAAACTATAGTGGCCATCGCTGGCCTTGCTGTGGGCGTGCAGGTCGCCGCGCACATCGCCCCTTGTTACGAGCTCGGGCAGGTGTCCGGCGCGGGCGGCCTGGAGTTCGCCGCGATTCTCTCGCAGCTCCGGCTCAATATAGGGCAGGCCGACGGCGGCGTAGACCGACTCCTCCGTATCGCCGGCAATTCGTTCCTTCCCGCGAAAAATCCCGTATTCATTGACCTTGAGGCCCATATTCTGACCCATGCGGCGGATAGCTATATTGTGGGTCTTGGAACCGGTGAAATAATGCAGGGCGGCACCGTAGGCCGATTCGTCCACGGCCCGAAGGTCGACCTGAAGTTTGTTGTGCAGGATCACGGTGGCCCGGGTAGTGCCATGGGAGAGGACTTCCGCCACATCTTCATAGGTGATGAAACGTTCCATCACCGGACTGTCGGCGGCGGCCGTCGCCAATATATCCAGGTCGCCCACCGTGTCCTTGCCGCGCCGGAAGCTGCCGGCCACCACCACCCGCCGTACGCCGGGTATGCTCTGCAGATAGCGGACCAGGGCGGCGGCATACGGGGCTGCAATGGCAATGGGAAAACGGGGCACGGCGGCGAGATGAGCCTGGAGGGCCTCCAAAATGCGGGCCTCGGTTTTCTCGCCAAAACCGGGGATGTTGCGGATGCGTTTCTCCTGCGCGGCGCGGGCTAGCTGTTCCACCGTCTCCACGTCCAGTTCATGCCAGAGCGCCTTGACCCGCCTAGGCCCGAGGCTCGGCACCTTGAGTAACTCCGCCAAAGCCGGAGGGGTCTGTTTTTTTAGTTTTTCGAGGAAGGAGCAATGGCCCGTGGTAACCATCTCGATCATTTTTTTAGCCAGATCCTCGCCGATGCCGGGTAGTTCCGTAAGGTCTTCGCCGGCCTCTACCATGGTCTTGACGTCACGGCTCAGGCCTTGTACGAGACGGGCGGCATTGCGATAGGCCCGCACCCGGAAGGGGTTGGCGTCCTCGATCTCCAAGAGGTCGGCGATCTCGTCGAATACGCGTGCAATGTCTGGATTGAGAACCGGCATGGTGTATGGCTACGCCGGCGGCGATGTTTCGCGCAAAATCTGCAGCACCTCACTGTCTTCGACTTCCCGGAAGTCAGCAAAGAACTCTCCTACCGCACGAAACGGCTTTGGGGCCGACAGGTAAACCAGCTCATCGGCCAGAGGACGCAAGCGCGTGATGGTCTCAGGAGGGGCCACGGCAAAAGCGGCGATCAGACGCGCGGGCCGCTGCTGGCGAAGGAGACGCAACGCGGCCCCCAGAGTAGCGCCGGTGGCGACGCCATCGTCAACCACAATAACGATCCGGCCTTGTGGGTCAAAGGCCTGGTGAATCGGTGTGTATTGCGTGCGTCTCGCCTTGATGACCTTCAGTTGCCGGGCTGCTTCGTCGCGGATGTATTGTCCGTCGATGCCAAGACGACTGACTATAGGGTCGGTCCATATCCGCCCGTCTTCATCGACGACGCCTATGGCATATTCGGGGTTGCCGGGCGCCCCGATTTTGCGTACCAGAACCACATCAAGATCCCCATGAAGGGCGTTAGCGATTATGCGCCCCATGGGCAGCGCTCCGCGTGGGATGGCAAGCACCAAGGGATGTTTGCCATCGTAAGCGGCCAGCTTCCGGGCCAGTAATTCGGCTGCCGCTTCACGGTTGGCAAAATGTTGTGGAATCGTGGCCATCATGAGCCTTCCAAGTGATATGGCGGTGCCATGTTGCACGCCGGAATGCGCCGCAATGCGTGGTGCTCGGTCCGGCTTCGCCTTTGACTGAGCGCCGCTTCCCATCATATTGGCATATCGCCCAATGGTTTTGATAGAGACGTTTCTACCTCGCTGCAACGGACTGTCACCAGCCGTTGACCTTGTACGCGTGGCCCAGGCGTGGACCCAGTGGATCGCCTACTTAAAAGGGCAGGCGAAGACACAAACGTTTACTTACTGCGGGTGTGAAATCCCGAGGCAACTTTTCACCCCTTAGGCATCAACGATACGAGGCGCTTGACTATAAGTCCTTGAAGCGACTCCCTTCCCTGTCAGAGGCAGGAGTGGCGCGCAATGGGGTGGACTTCGGATCAAAGCGCAAGGGGAGTACGCCAGGCGATCCCAGCCTTGAGGGCGCCCCGTGACACCTCTTAAGGAGACCCGTCTCGGGCCGTGCGTGCGATGACCTGGCGGGGGTGCGCGGCGGCACCCCCCGGTTCCTGGCGGATTTCGATTGTCGGGCCCGAAAGCTTCTTCTGCCAGCCGGCATGCGACAGCCCCTCAAGGCGGCGCTACCGCCCCGACTGCGAGACATCCGCATCACAACTTACGTTATGGAAGACCCTCTCGTGTCCTGCGATCCTCTGCGCCACCCTTGGGGCGCCGTAAGGCCGCTTGCCGCTCACAGCCTCTCAAGGCAGACGATGAACCCGGGCTTTAAGGGCGCGCCCAGAGGCCGTGGTGCCACTTTCACCCCGATCGGGTCTGGATACGCTATAGCGGGGAAGAACCCTACCCACCGCCAGATGAGAAGGGGCACGGCCGCCGCGTGTGTGTCGTGCGCCGGTGTTTCCGCTTGCCCTTCTATGGTCTATACCTCACAAAGGAGGTTTGGTGCTGCGGAAACGGCCAAGCGGCGACTATAAAAGCGACTGTACGACCTTTCGGGGCGGCCGGTGTGGTTTACAACACCAAAAACGAATGGCGTCTGGCAGGGTAGCGTCGCACAAGCGAACTGAAAACGACTTGCGGGCGCCAGGGCTGTCTTAAGTGACCATGGGGCATGAGGGAGGGGTATGAGGGATTATGCCAAGGGGCGTACGGGAGGCGGGCGCCGGGTCGTGTTGGGGGTGATGCTCGGGGTGGTGGCGCTATGGCAGGCCGGTGTGGCATCGGCGAGCGTGTTGGTAGGGACCAGCGCCTTCAAATGGGCGACATCATCGCAGGTTCGGGCCATGCGGGCGCGGGATAATGGGACTGTGCATGGCAAGATCATCTCCTACCGTGGTCTTGTGGCGCATGTCGTTGTGGTGGTGCCGCAGCCGGAGTTTCCATTCCCAAAATTTGCGGTTCACCATGTCGCCAATCCGACACTTGAATTCCGGGCGGGGGCGACCGTCAAGTTCACGTTCATAAATCGCGTCATGGGGTTTAGCCACAGCCTTCAGATCACCCGGACGGGGCCGCCCTTTCCCATGTTTCCGAAGGTCCAGCCGGTGTTGGCGGGGACCGAGCTGTCACCGTCGCCTAAAAGCCGGAAGTCGCCGTATGCCACGTTTACATGGCGCCCGACGGCCGGGCATTACTATTATCTTTGCGCGGTCCCGGGACATGCCGAGATGGGCATGTTCGGGGACATCATCGTGAAATAGCGGCCCGAAAGCTGCGGACGCCCAGAGACCAAGATCGTTTGGCGACTGTGGGGGATCGCCATGGTGGCGGGGGTCGCGCCGTGTATCTGCATATGAACGCCCCCAGGGCCTGAGGGCGCGAGTTCAGACGGCGCGGCATGGTTTTTCTTGGGGAAAAGCGTCCGCCGCGTGAGCTCGGACGCGTAAGCCCGGCCAAAGGCAAAAAGGGGTGTGGGTATGGCGGTCACAAAGTCACAGGGTCCCTTGGAGATGCTTCGCCAAGGTGTCGCTCTCTATCGACGAGCGTTCGGGCTTTTGACGATTGAGCTCGTCGCTCTGGAGTCGGTCAACCTTCTCGCGTTCATGCTTTTGACATCGACCCATATCCTGCCCACACGCGCGCCGATGCCGACCATGACGCGTTTGCCTGTGGCGCTATTCTTTTGGGGATTTGGCGTTGTAGAGTTCGCTTTGCAGACGGGCCTCATGCGCAGTCTGGCAAACGTGGCCGACGGGCGCGACGCCCGCGTAACAGATCTTTTGTGGGGCGTAAAGCGCGGCGAGGTATGGTTGCTCGCGATCGTTTTGCAGGTGGTCAGTCTTGTGATCTTTCAGGTCGTGGCGTGGTTTGGTGTCGCAAGCGGCGTGCACGCGACCGGCAACCCTCACCACCCCATTGCCCTGCTCGCTGGCCCCTGGCTGCCATTGCTGTTTCTCTTCGGGGCGATCGCAGTCTTGGGGATTTTTGGCAATACCGTCGCCATGGCTATGGCGATGGCGGCGCGCTATACGCTCCCGGCCTTTGCGGCCCTGCGCGCGGCTCTGAAGACCTTCCGTCGCGGTTATCGCCGGTACCTGTTATTAAATTTCGCCGGCATCGGCGCCTTGATAGGAATGGCGCTGGCATTTGCCGTGATATTTACGATACTTCTGGTTCTTGTGCGTTTCCTGGGTGCCGGACTCATTATCCACGTCGTGACCGCCATTATTTTTCTCGCGGTCTTATGCGTGGCCCTGATCGCCATGCTCATGTGGGTCGTGGTGTTGTTGGCCGCTTTCGTGATCACAAGCGGTGTGGTCGGACCCGCGGACAAGCCCTGAGCGCACTCGGTTCGAGGCAGGCCATCCAGGCCTCTCGTATTCATGATCCATGCGGCGGCCCTTCGTGGCTCTCGGTTCTCTGAAATGTCGGACCCGCCTGGGATCCACGGCGATCGCCGCTCTCCATACTCTTAAAGGATGCAGCGCCCTTCGCCTATGAGGCCATCGCTCATGGGCAAAAACCCGGTATCATTGTCCTGTAAAGTTGCAGTAGTTTTATGAATAATTAATAAATAATGTGCCAAATTACAAAAATAGAAAATAGTTAGGATATATAAAAAAAAGCAATAGGACATTTTTTGTAGGGCCTGGATACACTGACCTCGTTCGAGATCGGCAGGGAATCACAATCATAATAAAGCGGAGGAGATCATGAAGCGAATGAGAAGTCATCTGGGTCCGTGGTCTGGCCACATGGCTATGCTGGCAGTGGGCTTATGCCTGTTTGTGGTGGGAATGCATCCGGCATGGGCGGCAACAATGTCGACTGCGGGGAGTGGAGGTGCGGCGGCCTCCTTGGCGCAGATTGCCAAGGAATTGGCGCCTGCCAAGCCGTTTTTCGTGCTGACTGACGGAAAATGGATTGCGCCCCTTATGTATATTGGCTCGTTCGCACTACTTGCCAACGGCCTTATGCATCTCGACCCAGCGCGTAAGAAGGCCAACGAGTTCGGTGTGGGTCTCATCACCGCGACCGCCGGCATCATGTGGTGGCCGTTTTTGATCGCGATGATGATGGCGCAAGGGCTTGGGCCTCTGACAAACCTCGTGACCGGACTTGCCGGTATGTACGCGTTCTTTTTTATAGTCCTCGGGCTGACCCAGATCTTTCATGTGGAATCGCGTCACCAGCTGGGTGCGGTGGCAATCTTCATAGGGTGGCTTACCGGCGTCTACGCCTACTTCTTTCTGACGACAGCGGCGCCTACCGGCGGGACTTGGATGTATCACTTTACGATAGCTCTGGTCTGGTTCGTGGCGATGAACCTCGCTGGCCTGCTTATGCAGGGGCGGATGAATGAGCGCCTCGTGGGGTGGGTGGTAACGTTTGCCGCCATCTATACGTTTGCGGTGCCGGCGGTTCTCTGGTCTATGCCGCCCGGTCATCAGGGACCTTTCTAAAACAGGGGAGACGCATCATGATACCTTGGACATTGGTGGATATTGCCGTGGCGGGCTGGGTAATTACCGTGGCGGTATGGTTGGCGTGTTAGGCGTGCGGTGCGCACGATTGAGGTAACGGGATGGAGGGGGGAGTGGTCCAAAACGGGATGGACTGCATGAAGCGCTTGTAGGGAAAAAGAAGGGCGATGGGAGGTATTGACCCGCGGTCGGCGTCATCGTCGGCCGCGGGTTTCGTTTGTCGGGCGTGGTCGCCCGCGCTGATCCGTATAAGAGGATTCCGGGCGATAGCCTCAGGCGGCTGCCATTTCAGTTACTGGGTATCGGGCCTTTCCTGCCATATCTTTCAAGCTCTAGGCCTTTGCATCGAGAATGGCCATTGGGTCGGGCCCGGCGCTTGACATGACCAAACATCGGGGCGAGTATGGCAACATGATGCCTCGTGTTTATCATTGCATGTGCCCCGATCGCGGTTTTGAGCGACTGCGGGTTTATTGCGCCCTGTAGTATCCAGTCAATCCTTCGTTTCATCTTTTTTCGTTCAGGTTTGGGGTGATGGTGTGCCTATCTTTGATTTCTCAAGGAATCTGCGACTGCGTCGCGCCTGCCGGGCCGTGAGCCACGGTTGCCCGGCAGTGGCCGCCGACCACGGCGTAAGTCGCACTGACCTTGGGAGATGCCACGATGTTAGAGACACCGCACCACAAATACCGGCCCTTTGCGCCGGTGAACCTTGCTGATAGGACGTGGCCTGGGCGTACGCTGCAGGCCCCGCCGACTTGGCTTAGTACGGATTTACGCGACGGGAACCAGGCCCTTTTCGAGCCACTGGATGTCGATGCGAAGCGGGAATTGTTCGCACTGTTGTGCGCTATAGGTTTCAAGGAGATCGAAATCGGCTTCCCCTCTGCGTCGCGCGCGGATTTTGCCTTCGTGCGGGATCTCATCGAGCGACAGCTGATACCGGAGGATGTGACCATAGGGGTCCTCACGCCGGCACGGGGCGATCTCATCGATCGGTCGATAGAGGCTCTCGTCGGCGCTCGGCGCGCGATTGTTCACGTCTATAACGCGGTGTCGCCGGTGTTTCGTGACGTGGTCTTTCGCAAGACCAAAGCCGAGGTCATGGCCATGGCAGTCGATGCGACGCGGCGCGTGCGGGCATTGACCGACCGCAGGCCAGAGACGCAATGGGTACTGCAGTACAGTCCGGAAGCGTTCAGCGCCACCGAATTGGATTTTTCGAAGGCGATCTGCGATGCGGTCGTGGACGCGTTCAAAGCCACGGATGAGGCCCGGGTCATCATTAACTTGCCGGCGACCGTGGAGGTGGCGACGCCCAACGTATTTGCCGATCAGGTGGAGTGGATGCACCGCCACATCGCCCGGCGCGAGGCGGTAGTCTTGAGTGTGCATCCCCATAATGACCGCGGTACCGCCGTAGCGGCCGCCGAGCTTGCGGTCATGGCGGGCGCGGAACGTGTGGAGGGCTGTCTTTTCGGCAATGGCGAGCGGACTGGCAATGTCGATCTTGTGACCCTTGCATTGAACCTTTATACGCAAGGGGTCGCGCCGGGGCTCGATTTTTCGCGGCTCGACGAGATTGCGCGCACGGCCTCGCGGCTTACGCGGCTGCCCATGCACCCGCGCCACCCCTATGTCGGCGATCTCGTCTACACAGCGTTTTCCGGGTCTCATCA
>JAJYPQ010000110.1 GCA_021795255.1 Pseudomonadota bacterium | reverse complement strand
GTCGATGAGCGCGCACAGCCAGGGACGCCCAATCATCGCCCCGCGGTCATCCACGACCAACACGTCCATGTGATAACAGTCGGCCTCCACGCGCTCCCCGAGCTCCACGGGTGGCTGAATGGATCGCCCATACCGATGCCGTTTTTTTGCGGTCTGCTGGCCGAAGCGGGCAACATCGACTGCGTAAGGATCAAGGTTGGCAAGCTTTCGGTAAAAAGTGGCGCGTGATGGCACCGGCAATTGCTCGCTGGGGTCGCGGTGGGTGTTGTTACCCTGGATTTGATTGACCAACAGGTCGTACACGCACTGGCCGCTAGGCCGAAGGCTTTTGAGATAATCCTGGCGGACGTGCTGATCGATCAAAGTGCTCACACTCGGGTCGAGACGTTCCTTGCGGGGCTTACGTCTTCCTTGGTCATCGATCAGGGCCAAGGGATTGCCATTGGCTCGCTGGAACCGACGCAACCATCTGTAGACATTTGAATAAGAGGGAGGAACGAAATCCTGCAGACGCTCCGCCACTCTTTTGATCATCTCCAGGGTTGGGGCGCGCCTCAGAACGCCACCCAGGCCGCGCTGGGCCTCCTGCACATAAGCGAGGCGACGCTCATGCTCCTTGCGCTCTTTGTCCGAAAGCGTTGCCGCCAGGGGCGCGCTGGATATCTCGATTGGGGCGCGCAGGGCGACCTGGATGTCGCCCGCCTGCTGTTTGCGGGCAAACTCGGCGAGCGCCAGGTGGCGCTCCCGCTTGATCTCCACGCCGCGCAGGTGAACAAAACCCTTGTCGATTGTCGTGACCTCGTAGACCTCGCCCAACAGGTGGTAGCGGGACCCGACAACGGGAATCAGAGGCTCAGCCATAGGGGCCCTCCTGGATAGTCAAGACCGAATGAGGGCCCCAGACCTCGCCGAGATTGATTGCCAGTTGCCCCTGGAAGACGGCGTGCGCGATGGCCCGAACACTCACCGGCACGGCTTGGTTGAGGAGGCGACCCAGGGTCACCGGCCCGGTCAGTCCCTGGAGCGAGTCCCACAGATGGGGAATCGCCCGCAGATCGATTGCATGCGCCTGCGCGTACAGCCAACGCAGATTGCGCAGCGAGGGCTGGCATCGAATCACGCTATCGGTGACGAGTTCAAAATCCCGCCCCTGTGCCGCAAAATACTCTTCGGCGACGATCATTTTGCGCAGATACGCGGGCCACCGATACACCCCGTGCGGCTTGACCTCCCATATTTTTTCCACACCAGTAAACGATATCGCGAGTACATCGGGGGTGTACCGATACGCCTTATCGTCCACGATCAGAGACACCGTTTCCGGTTGGGGCCGATAGGACACCACGTCCCTGTCATACTCAAGCCAAAGACAGAAATCCGCCTCCAGACGACTTTCACACACGATCACGCCCTCGTTTTTGAGGGAGGGAAAGTGAACGATCTGCTTACCGGGACGCCCTCTCCCTAGCGTCCGGGCAGGCACATCCTGGTCAATTCGATGATGAGTGAGTCGGTAAGGCCGCATATGATAATGGCTCCATCCAAACATTAGGGTCCTGGCCACCGGTTTTGCCCGTACCTCAGCGCACATCGCAATCACCTAAGGTACCGCTACAACAAGGCGTATCCCGAATAGGGACCCAGAATGGCTATTCGCTTTTATGTCCCTGAAAAGCCGTCCGAATACCCTTTTGCTACCGTATGACCACATAGTACATGATAGTAAGATAAAACAAACGATCCGATCTGTCAACAGCGGTGCTACAATAACGTCCGATCCATCTAACTGGCGGGACGGAATCACGGATGTCGATTGGCGCAAAGCTCAAACAACTACGGCTTCGGCGCGGGGAATCGTTACAAGCCGTGGCCGATGCCGTGGCGGCGTCCAAGGCGCATATCTGGGAGATCGAGGCCGGGAAGAGCCAGAATCCCTCTTTGGAGTTGCTCAAGCGGCTGGGCGATCATTTTGGTGTCAGTATTTCGTATCTCAGCGGTGAGGTTCCTGGCGAGGGTCCGGAGGCGGAGGAGTTGCTCGTTATGTATCGGTCTTTTAAGAATTTATCCGACGAAGACCGGGCGACCGTGCAACTCATCCTCGACTCGATGAAGAAAAAAGACCGGAAGTGAGGGTGGCAGTGCATGAAACTTGATCGCATGGCGCTTGCGGACTGCACCACGCCTAAGAAATTACTGGACGCTCTTTTGGGCCAGATTCCCGACCTCCCTCTCCCCGTCCCGATTGAAGAGATCGCCGCCGCGCTGGATATCGAACAGATACAATCGCTGGATACCGAGGGGTTCGAGGGTGGACTCATCGCGTTCGACGACAAATCCTCGGGCACGATTCTGGTGAATAAGCGTAGCCCCCGGCCGCGCCAACGATTCACGATAGGACATGAGCTGGGCCACTTCCTGAACCCCTGGCATGTGCCGCCTACGGGTGGCTTTCGCTGCACAGCGAGCGATATGCGGCGTTTCGACGTACCATCCCGCCCTGACCGGGCGGCGCAAATGGAAGCAGAAGCCAATGCTTTCTCGGCAGGTTTCTTGATGCCAGATACTGGCTTTCGCCGGACGCTACGTCAATGGGGCGGTCCCGAGATGGCGCACATCCTCACGCTGGCCGACCGCTATGATGTCAGCAAGGAGGCGGCGGGACGCAAATATGTGGCTCTTCATGATGAGCCTTGCGCCATCGTGTTTTCGCGCAATGGCGCGATATTATACGGACAACGCGGAGAGGACTTTCCGTATCTTGAGGTTGGCAAAGGTCGACCTTTGCCGAACGGTTCATTGACTCGACGGGACGGACTCGGTGACGGCATTATCTCTGCCTGGGATGAGGTGGACCCCCATGTCTGGCTGTCCCGTACGCGGGGCGTAAAATCTCTTACCGAGCAGGCACTCGGACAGAGGGATGGATACCGAATGACTTTGCTCTGCGTGGAAATCGATGACGCCGATGAGTTAGGAGTTGAGGATGATGTGCGTGAAGAAGGAATACCCCGCTTCGGGCGATAGGCAGTCAGCGCTTGGCAAAGCCCCATCTTATTCATAATATCCCTATGGCCCGTAGCGTACCGCAAGATCGACCATACCCTATTTCAACTGCTTGGGGTCAGCGGTTTGCGAGCAAGTGCGTATTGCGCGCCATCGTGAACACTTTTAGGGGAATCTGCGTAATCGATGTTCATGATGGCGTAATGGGTGTTCATAATCGCGCAACGACGCGGTTTTAGCTGGTCAATTTCGTTGTAAGTCCGCATGCTGCCTAGCTTTTTCCTCGGAGACGCGCACGTCTACCGTGAGATTGACCATAAAACAGATCCGTGAAGTCGTGCGTCTCCATGTTCTGTCCTTTGTTTCGGGGTTCTATACTGGGCACGGGAGACGAGTCAGCTCACTTGCCCAACAGGTGCTATGGAAAATGCACGCCCGACAACAGAGATGGCTTTCAAGGACGGCTACGTGGCATCGCGGTGAACGCATACCTCGGAGCTCCTCGTGAGCACAGTGTCGATTTTCGGCGCTTTGCGTAAAGGAGGTCGTGGAAAATCCGCATTGCGGCTGCGTCGCAGCTACGCCGGCCTCCTTTGCCTTTGGCCAGGCATGGAAGCGGCACTCGGGGCCGCTGGGTAGAGCCATTTTGTAGAACCAGTTGTCTCCGGTCACAATTACATATTCGGGTAGCCCACCAGGTTCACCGGTGTGAATAACTAACGCATGGTTAGGGCTGATGTTCTGTGCGCGAAGCGCAGTTGTTGATCCAGTCGCAGGCCCAATATCACTTGCGCCCGCCCCTTGGGTTCCGACTCCGTGCCGAAATCCGGGAAAGTGCGCTAACACGAGCGGCTTCAGGTCTGTGCGGCCGAGTGACTTAAGGAGCCGCGCCTCTAAATCTGCCCCGCGAGTAGAGAGATCATTTAAGAAGTCTGCAAAGCCACCTTCATCCCGCGGCTCTTCCGTGGCCGTGGCTTCATAGTCGGTAATCACAAAAAGCCTGCCCGATGACATGGCGATCATCGATGGCCACGCCGAACGAGTCGGATAAAGTTTTCGGCTTGCCCCAGTTTCGCGGGTGACGACCACGACGCCTCTAAAGATATGTGAGGTGGCCATTGGCGTGAGAATGGCCAGCGCCTCAGCCACCGACATTGTAAGTGGCAGCGTATCAACGAGCCGCTGGCGGTGGAGAAGCCTGAACACGGCGTTGTGGCGATTTACTATGTCCTCGAGACTGACGAAGCAGTGGATATGGTCAGCGCTCGGTATACCAGGGTCGATAAACGCCGCGGTGGGCTCTTCGAAGACAATCAACCAACGACCAGCTGTAATCACCACGCGTCGAAGCGTGTTTTGGCCCGGACCACCGATGGACGCGACATAGTTGTGTAAATCTCGTAGCCATTCAGCCCATTCGGCAAGAATCGGAAAACTTGTATCTCCGCGCTTTATGGCTGCAAGAGCACTGCTTATCAATTCTGCCATGTCGCGGGCACCAAGAGCTTGTCCCCGAGACTGCCGAGGGGGTTTGACGTCATAACCCTTCGCCTCAACAAGAATAATCGGTGCGCCCGTACGCAGGGTGAGACCGAGGTAGTCGAAGTAGAGGCGCTCGCCACCCTTGTCCCAGCTTCGCGCCTCTTCGACTACCTGCGTCGGATTATCGGGATTCCAATCAAGCCCGCGCAGAATACCGTCAACTAGAAAGCGGCGCGTTGGGCGTTCAAGAAGCTCGTGGTCATCCGCGCCCTTAGGCTCGGCACCGGTCGCGACATTGCGGGCGTATTGCTGGCGGACCAACGTCTCGGTGCTCTTGAAGACCCCAAAGGCTGTCCGTAGCGCTGCGCCAAATGCCGCGATGTCGCTTGCCTCGCTCAACGCAGAAGGTCCGGCAGTTCGTATAGAAGTTTTAGCGCATCGGGCCAACCCACAGAGGAGAATAGTTCCAGCACGACTACGAGGCGGGTGCGTCGCTGTTGATCCTCGAAGACATATCGGTAGTCAGCGAGGTAGCGCCGGATGAGCACGACCAGTGCGTTAACCCCCAGGGGCTCAAACTGATAATGTTCGTCGCTCGCTGGGCCGAGGAGAATCGCGGCGATGTGGTCGAATATTATGTCCGGCGCTGCGTCTGCGAGATAGGCATAGAGTTCAATCAGATTATAAATGGTTTGTGCTCCACCATTCCGCCCAATCAGATCAAGGATGCCGCCATAGTCGGCGAGAAAGCGCTGCTTACCAGGAATACGCACAAGCCCTGGGGCGTCCTCGTCGTTTGACCGGCGGAATGCGCCGGAACCAAAGTAAAGCTGGTTACAGCTTTGGTCGAGCATGCGTGCCCCCGCGATGTAGAGCGCTTTCATGGCCTGATGTTCTATGTCAGTTTGTTCGCTGTCACGGAGAATTGGCTCGGCCACTGTCATCGCTGTAACGGCGCTCGTGACCGCAGCATGGAGAACGTGCAGCGCTCTGTCGCGCATTTCCATCTTCTTCGGGTCGGTATTCTCCTGATATCCGAAGAAAAAGACGCCGCGGAGACTAAATAGCATCGCCATTAAATACGGAGCGCCGCGCAGGAGGTCGTCCGCCCAACGCATCACCCAAGCCCAAGCGTTTGGATTCGCAGCCCTAACGTAGAGCAAAGCCACTAGGTGGCCTGCTGCCTCTTCGATATTATCGCGGTCACGCTTCTCTCCACTGACGTCCTTCTCAGGCAGTCGATTCAACACAGTCGACAATAGGTGTTCACAGCGATCAGCGTCGGCGTCGGCAAGTCGCTGCAGTGGCCCCGAGATGAAGGAATCGAGCACTCCCGGGTCCTCTTCGTGCTCGGCGACACCGGTGACGAGCGTCCACATTCGGTCCTGGGCGATGTTCCAAAGCACATTAAGAGATTGTGTAACTTGCAGCCGAACCGTCGCCACAGGATCGGCGAGGCAGTTCTCCAGATAGTCGAGGATTTGGGGACGCTGGTCAGCGAAGCGCGGGACTAGCGCCACGAGGCTCGATGCTGCGTAAACCCGAACGTCCCAATTACCCCAAGCCATTGTCCCGCTACTCTGACCATCACGCGGCTCGGGATATGGGCTGGCCTGTAATCGCCCGATCAGGCCAAGAATGGTGTCGAGGTTCGGCTGTTGCGATGCATCGGGATCATAGGCCGCGCTTTTAGCGATCCGTTCGACCGCGTTGCTGACGACACCCCAACCCGAATGCAATGTCTTCGGGTGAGGTTCTAGGGTCTGGGCCGCATCCATTGTTTTGACGAGCGTTTGTGTCAAACACCAAAGCGCATTTAGGCCTTCGGCCGTATCCGTGATTTTCCCAGGCTTGAGGGCGTCCTCCAGCGCCCGGCTGTGGGCGCGAATCAATTGATCTGGTTCGCGCTCCAAATTGACCCCGCCAAGCTCTAGAAAACGGTCCGTGATGTCGTCGGCCGAGCCCCACCCCGTCTGAATCGACCAAAAGGCTGGGTTTCCCTGAAGGCGTCCGTCGCCCTGGAACTTGAGACGCAGGGCCTGCATCTCGCTGGTTGCCAAGGAGTCCTCAGGGACGAGCGACAGAAAGCGAGCCAGGAGGGATCGCCACCAATTTCGTGCTGCCCCTTCGGGAAATAGATCGGCCGCCAGGGCGGCCGTTTCGAAGTGTGTACGATCAGCGAGGAGTCGGGACGAATAGACTGCGGCCAAGTAGGCAATAGCGTCGCGTGCCAAGCCGCGCATGCTGACAAACGTCGGCTGAACGACGAGCACCCAAAGGAGATCTTCCGCAACACCCACTCGCTCCGCGGCAACACCTAGCAAACGAGCCCAGACTGCGGCACAAGTTGGGGTGCCTAAGGCCACCTCAACAGCTAAACGAAATGCTGCGGGATTAGCGGCTCTGAGAAAATTAACAAAGGCCTCAAGGACGCCACTCTCGTGGTCGCCGGTTCCTGGTCCGGGTTGCCGCCAATCTTGTAAGGACAACAGATCGTCAACGACACACAAGGTGTGCGCTCCGACATCAATCCACAACGTCTCTGGTGCTTGTCTATGCGGGGGCAAATCGTGGGTAGCAAGCCCGAACGTAACGCCAATAACCGCAGCGACGCCGCTCCTTGGGTCGACCTCAAGGAAGGGCTTCAGTGCGCGCGCCAGATGCCAGCGAGCACGCTCATAATCCTGCCTGCGGTTCGAGGAGAGCGGCAGAATTTGGCTGCGATGGCCACCGAGCCAGGTCGTTCCTTCCTGAGGCGCCGAGCGTTGAAATAAGGTGCGGTAGATGATCGCGGCGAATTCCGGATCGTGCGGAATAATGTTACCGATGCCTTCAGCCAACAACGGCGCCTCTTCGTGCGCATGGGCCGTGAATCTCGGTTCTTCCAGAATGCGCCGCAGCAGGGTGCGCGCGGCAGCGGGGTCAGAGCCAAAGCTTTTCGCCACAAATTGAATTGCATTGCCTGTAAGCAATGACCATTCGGGATCAAGGGACCACGCCAATGTGAGTAGCGCGCGGGCTGCCGAACCAAATACGACCGCGAAGGTCAAGTCACTAAAGTTCGCGCGTTCGAACAGGGCCCAGAGTAGAAATCTCGCACCATCCGACATGGCGGGTTCGCCACGAGAAGCAATCTGTTCGGCGAGCATGGCCCACGCCGTCGCCGCCTCCGTCGAAATACCTCCTTTGTCCGCGATGCTCATGCTGACGAAGCGTGATAATCGTGAAATCATCTTTCCAATCAACTTCACGTCCGGGGCATTCTGAACGAGCCTAATTAGGCCCTCCACATCTAGCTCAGTCTCCACCCGTTCAGCGACCGTACGAAGGGCGATGCTCGTCATGACTGGATCAAGGTCGGTAGTCGAAGTGACACCCACGAGGAGCCCCCAGGATTCGGGCCGACCAGACCTGTCATCTTGCCAGACGCGCTCCAGCGCGAAGCGCAGCGCTGGTCCGAGCAGTAAGCTGATCGTTAAATCCCCAGAGACCTGCTGGAGAAGACGCTGAGGCTCGTTCCACGCCAAGTAAAAGCGACCAGCAATATGGTCGAACAAGATATGGTGGGCGAACGCGACACGGTCACCGGCTTTAATGAGGACACCCCTTTGTAGAATATCGTCGAGCGCGTCGTTCTGGATATTGATCTGGGGCACGGTCAAACGGCGGTATTTGACCATGGCAGTAATCGTTGCCGCTGCCGCCTGCATGAGCGACTGCGTTGATAAGCGCTCGTCCTCGTAGCGGTCAATTAGCTCGGATTGGGTTGTGAGCGTGCGGATGCTATCGGAGGCGATGCCGCTTTCGATCAGCTCGGCGGCCAATGATAGATTGAAGATATTCGGAAGTAGTGCCTTCAATTTTGGCGGGGCGCTGGTGATCAGATTACCGAGGCGTGGCGATGCGCTCGCGAGAGTCGATAATTCCTGGTCCGAGAGATGGGGAATGCGAAAATGCCGAGCTTGCTTTAAACCTGCTTCGGCAAAATCGGGGTTCGGTGGCTCACCGCGCATGGCGGCTCGAAATCGCCGCCCATTCAGGAGGTCAAAAGTACGTATAGAGGCAACGACTGACCATCTTTCCCCTAATTGTGCGACTGCGAGCTCGATTAGGGAGGCTATGACGGCCTCCGACGGTCCACCACGAGAAGCATCTAACGCGTCGATGATGAAGACGCCTGGCTCGACACCGGGCCAGGCCGCCAAGACAGCGAAGAGGTCGTTCCTGAGGTGCAATTCCTGGCGGAAATCGAAGAGGTTTGCAAGACCCACCAAGCGCTCGACGGAGAAGAACACGAAAGGCGCGGTTTGCGTGACGAGCTGAGCTGCGAGGGCAACGAGTACGCCCGTCTTGCCTGCGCCTGGTTCGCCGATGACCAGAAGGCTTCCGCCGCTAATCGCGGCGCTCAGGGAGGGCAGGCACTCACGGGTGAGCGGGATCCCATCGCCGATGGGCAAGCATGTGTGACGCGCAAGACGCACGCATTCCTCTTTGGAGTATTTCCGGAGCGCCTCAATGTCCTCATCAAATCCCGGCGCCCGTGTGTCAACGTGGCCAGCCGCTCGCAATGCCCGAACCAGTCCCACCCGATCCGCCGCCGCACCGCTTCGAATCAACTTTCGCACCGTGTTCAAGAGTGCTCGTGTCGGCGCATCCCCGGCGTCCTCCCGACCGAATAGTCGTGAACCAACGAGACTTGACGCTTCCCGCCAGTCGCCGCTCGTGTCGTTTACCCCGAAGCGCTGAATATGGAAGAGACGGGCCAAGTCCACTAGGTTTCGATCAGCCGCATCAAATCCAGTTACGGCGCGCCAGGCGATGCGCGCGTGACCGGCGAAGACTTGAAGCGCATTTCTTTGATTTTTCGCAACGCGGCTGATGACCTCCGGCCAGTCGCCACCCACGTCGAAGGCTCGGCATCCCTCTTCGAGATGATCCAGCGTTCGTGGGGCATTGTCTGCGATGGCGAGTACTGTAGCCACTCGAGCCGGATCGAGCGAGCCCCCACGCGCTTGTCTATCCGCAAAGAACTGGACAAGCTGTGTGATCGTTTTCGCCAGATCGGAATCGGCCCGTGTCTCCAAACCTGGTCGCGTCTTGCACTGAACGTAAACAGCACCTCCGTCCGTGAGGCGCAAGACAATATCATCAAGAGCACCGCCGGTCTCAAATTGAAGCTCGGTCGGGCGCGCATCGACCACTAGCTGAAAGCGCGAGCCCACCGGCATGTCGGCGATCAGGTGGGCAGCAAGCCACGTTCCAACCGCCGCCTGGAAGGACATCCCGGCCTCTGTGGCACGGCCACCGGCGGTAGGGGTGGGTGTTGTCATGGCAGATGACTTCCAGGGCGGGAGTTTCGAGATGCACGAATACATGCAGCTTCCGGCGCGCTATTATGTGGAATGGGTCGATTACTCATCTTCTCTCTTCCCCGTACATTGTGCGTCTTGGACCTCGGGCGATTATTAAACCTTCTTCCCAGAACAATCTCTGGTGCGATCATGCATATAAAGCTAGCGCCCCAAAAATGAACAGCAGGATCCAACTACAAGGGAGTCGTATGGTTTTTGTCATCCCGAGACCCCTAGACCGGCATTATTGCACCCTTCCCGCCCAAATAAGTATGGCTCATCACGCCTGTCCTGGCGCAGGGCTTTTATCAAAACTTATGGGATCGCGGTAGGGATGTCCGTTACCGGACACCCCCCGCACAGATCCCAGCGAGCCCGATTTAGGCACTGGGCTCCCACCTGGGGTGTTTGACGGCAAAGCGTTGG
>JAJYPQ010000109.1 GCA_021795255.1 Pseudomonadota bacterium | reverse complement strand
CAATGAATCGAAGGGCTTTGGCTTTATCTCCCCTTCCGACGGCAGCGCGGATGTGTTTGTGCATTTCTCCGCGATTTCGGGCTCGGGCTTTAAAACCCTCGCCGAAGGTCAGGCTGTGACCTACCAGGTGGAGAAGGGACCGAAGGGCCTCCAGGCCACTCAGGTCACGCCCGCCTAAAGCGGACCTCCTGTCATCAAAAAGTCGGCGGTCCCGCAAGGGCCGCTGGCTTTTTTTATGCGCGCTCGTCGCCCCGTTACGTCCCGCGCTTCTTGGCCAGCGCCTCCTTTAGGGCCGCAAACGGATTATGGGTCACCTCGGGCGCCGCTTGAGGCGTCTTAGGCTGCGTCAGGCCAAAGTTCGCCTGCGCGCCCTTGACCGCGTACGAATACTTCTGATGTTCCCAGTCGTGACAATACAAGCATAGGTTCTCCCAATTACTGCCGTCGGGCGGGTTATTGTCATGATTGTGGTCTTTGTGATGCACGGTCAACTCATGCAGGTTCGCCCCGTCAAATTCCCGACCGCAACGCGCGCAGACCTTGGGGTGCATCCGCAGCGACTGTTCGCGGTAACCCCCCATGCGGGTATCCGCGTCCTTATGGGCCCGGGCGACGATGGCATCAAGCCGTCCCCCATCCAAGCCGTCCCCGGGGCGCCGTGCCCCTGTGCGTTTTTTCATACGGCCCTCCTCTTCGTTGGCTCGCACGTCCCAAGCCCTAGGCCCGGGAGCGTACACTTGGCACGTTCGCACGCATCCCTAGTAGCGGGCGAATGGCCTCATCCAAGGCCTCCGGCGTATAAGGCTTGGGCACCTTGGCCAAAAACCCGAAGCGCCCGTGGTCGGTCATGACCGGGTCGCTCGAATAGCCGCTCGAGACGACGGCGACCACACCCGGATCCAAGAGCCGCAGGCGCTCAAGGGTTGCAAGCCCGCCCAGCCCATCGCGCACGGTGAGATCGAGAATCACGACATCGAAGCGCCGCCGCTGGTACTCCCGGATCGCAGCACTACCATCCTCGGCCAGACACACCTCGTAGCCCAAGTACGCAAGCATACCCTGGGCGACCTTGCGAATGGCCTCCTCGTCATCCATGAAAAGGATGCAGCCCTTGCTCGCAGACCTTGGTCCCAGGCGCCTCTGAGTGGCTACCCTTTCGATGAGCCGCGGAAGGTAGACGCGCACCCGGGTTCCCTCGTTGACCCGCGATTCGATCTCGATCAGCCCCTTGTGTTCGGCAATGAGGCGCGCTGACGTTGTCAGACCGAGCCCCGTTCCCTGAGCCCTGGTGGTAAAAAACGGATCGAATACCTGGCCTACGTCTGAGGCCTCGATGCCGCATCCGTGGTCGACAAAATCGAGTTGTACGTAATCACCCGGTGCCAAGCTGTTTTCGTGGCCGCGCAGCGAGACATTGCGCGCATAGACCTCGATCATACCCCCTTTGGGCATGGCCTGTTGAGCGTTAGCCTCTTCCAACATGAAGTGAGTCTGAAGGAGGGGCTGTGTTTCTAATATGAAATGAGTCTGAAGCCGGATCGGGTTTTGTTCATGATAGGGAGATGCAAACCCTTATGAACCTCGATAACCTGACCTCCATTGATCAGCTGACGGAGTTTTTGTCCGGCACCCAGACGGTGGCCTTTTCGGTCCTGAGCAGCCCGGCTGCCCGCTATGAGTGGGTACAAAAAACGCTCGTCCGATTCCGGTATCTGACCCTCTGTAGGTCCCATCAAGGGGTCGTGATTCGCGTGCTCATGAAGGTCAGCGGATACTCCCGGCAGCAGATCACGCGCTTGATCGCGCAGTACCGCACGACCGGCACCGTAAGGCGCCGCCAGAGGACCGTGGCGGGCTTTACCCCGAAGTACACGCCCGCTGATATCGGACTGCTGGCGGCGATGGATCAACGCCACGACACGCCGTGTGGACCGGCCGTCAAGAAGCTCTGTGAGCGCGCTTTATTGGTCTTCGGTCAAACCGAATATGAACGCCTGGCGCAGATCTCGGTGAGCCATCTCTACAACCTCCGCAAATCCGTTCCGTACACAAGGCTGCGGCGTCACTTCGAGAAGACCCGGCCGCGGCAGATCCCGATCGGCGAACGCCGCAAACCGGTACCTAATGGACGCCCCGGTTATATCCGCATCGATACCGTCCACCAGGGGGATTTAGATGGGAAAAAAGGCGTTTATCACGTCAATGCCGTAGACGAGGTCACGCAGTTTGAGGTGGTCTGCACCGTCGAGAAGATCAGCGAATATTATCTGATCCCCATCCTCGAGCAGTTGCTGGCAACCTTTCCTTTTCGCGTGCTGGGTTTTCACTCGGACAACGGCTCGGAGTACATCAACAAACGGGTGGCCGAACTCTTGGACAAACTCCTCATCGCGTTCACGAAGTCACGCTCACGACAGTCCAACGACAATGCCTTAGCCGAGAGCAAGAATGGGTCGGTCGTCCGCAAGGTCTTCGGCTATAGCCACATCCCCAGTCGCTTCGCCCAGCGGATGAACCTCTTCAATCAGGAGGTCTTGAATCCCTACGTGAATTATCATCGCCCCTGCTTCTTTCCAGAGACCCATACGGATGCCAAGGGGAAGCAGCGCAAGCGCTACCGATACGAGGCCATGATGACCCCCTATGACAAGCTGAAATCGCTCCCTGAGGCGGAGACCTATTTGAAGCCCGACTTAAGCTTTGCGATACTGGACCAGATCGCTTATGCCCTCAGCGACAACCAGGCGGCGGACCGTCTTCAGAAGGCTCGCCAGAAGCTCTTTCACACCATTCACGAACAGGATCTCAAATCCGGCTGAGGGTGGCCCTTCACTCTCACTCTTCAGACTCATTTAAGGATTGGAAAATACTGTGACTGCCCGGACCTTGGGCGGTTTTATTCATATCTTGCTGGTCATAGCCTTGGTCTTGCTGGTCGTGAATTTGGTCCAGGGGCACGCCCTCTGAGGCTGATTGACAGGGTGGGGAGGGGCTCCTTAGAGTGGCGACCCAGGCCAAGGTAGGCCTTGAACGGGACTCGGGCAGTGTCTTCCCAGGACTGCCCTTGACTGACGGGGTATTGTTAGGAGTGGCGTTATGGCGGATGTGAGCGATGTGCGCAAGGACGTGGTGTCGATCGTTCAGACCTACGGAAAACTTAAGGGCCCGATTCCGGCCGATCGGGATTTGTATTCGGAACTCGGGGTGGAATCTGTGAGCGCCATAAGCATTCTTTTGGCCCTCGAGACCCGTTTTCATACCACCATAGACGATGCCCGCTTTATCGAGACCAGGACGGTCAACGGGCTAGTCGAGCTTGTCGCCGCAGAAGAGTCCCAGCAGGGCTCGCGTGTGGCCTGAGAACGTGGTCCTAGGGGTGCGGCACTAGAACCATTTCCTCCTTCTAAGTTGACTTTGGCGATTTTTTCTCTAAGGTCAAGGAAAGGCTTTTGGGAACAAGGCGTTGATTCCTGACCCTAATCTCCACCGATAGAAGGGGTGCGAGTGAGTGCGACTACCGCAGTAATGACGGCGCGCAGCGCTGGGCGGGTTCTTGTGGTTGATGATTCCGCTGTAATCCGTCAAGCCATCAGTAAAATGTTGAAGGTCGACTTCGATGTTGCGGTCGCGAACGACGGTGAGGCCGGTTGGGAGACACTGACACAGGCCTCGGATATCGGAGTTTTGATCACCGACATTGAAATGCCGCGATTGGATGGGTACGCGTTCATCTGTCGGGTACGGGCCAGCGACGATCCGCATATTCGCGATCTTCCCATTATTGTCATCACCGGGGCGGACGATGACGAGACGAAGACCCGCGCCTTTGCGTGCGGGGCCACTGACTTTATTACCAAACCGTTGAATTTGGGGCAGTTGCAGGCCTGCACGCAGGCCTATATGCGCTTCGAGCAACCCCTGTCGGAGGGTGAACATCTCGAGGACGGTTTGCTGGGTCGACGGGCCTTCTGCGAGCAGGGCGAGACGCTCTGGCGGGGGGCCGGGCCCCAAGCGCCGCTCGTCCTACTGGCGATCGCTATCGATAATGTCCGGGTGTTGTACCGGGAGTACGGCGATGAAAAGATGGAGGTGTTCGTTAAGCATGCGAGCGCCGTGATCAAGACGGGAGTTCCGAGCCACGATGCCTGCTTGGCGCGCTTGGGGGGGGCGGAGTTTGGGGTCTTAGTGACGGGTATGTCGAAAGCGCAAGGTCTCGTCCTGGGTCAGCATCTGGTCGCGGCTATGGGCACGCGCCCGGTGCTGGGGGGGAAGGCCCTGACCTTGAGCATCGGGGTCGCGTCCTCGGAAGACGGGGTTGCGAACTTCACGGCCCTTCGGCAGATGGCCGAGGAGCGCTTGAAGCGCGCTGTGGCTATGGGTGGCAATCGGGCCAGTGCTTCGGCGTTGAGTGATACCTTAGGAGGGGCTGAGGAGCTGGTTTTGGATGGCGTTCCTACCGCTCTTGATCAGGATGGCCCGGCAGAGGGCGCCCCCGACTCCCTGCTCGAACCCGAATTCATCTCGGATTCGTCGCTACCCCTCGGTTTTGTCGCCCAAGACGCCCGTATCCAGGTCGCCCCCAGTCTCATCGGTTTGGACCGTGTGCTTTGGTCACTAGATATTGACAAGACTTGGACGCTTACCCCCCAACTCGATCACATCACAGCGGATGTTATTACGCTGCTCGAGTTCTTAGATCGTGAGCGCCAATTGGGCCTGAGGGCCACTATCGACATCCTGCGTCGCTCGATAGAGGGGCGCTATTAGGGATTCCGTCGTTTCTTTCGGTCCCGCCCCGCCACCCCGGTCTTTCCTCGAGTGCCCACTGAAGAACCGGGGACCCGTTTTGGGTGCCCCACGCTTGGGTCTTCGTCCCCGGCCACCTACCCTCAGATCCGCGCGCGGTCATAGGGTAAGGGCCAATCCGCCTGGGCATGCAGGGCTTTCGCGGCCCGCTGCGGCCAGTAGGGGTCGCGGAGCAGTTCGCGAGCCAGAAAAACGCAATCGGCAAGCCCTGTGGCCACGATATGCTCGGCCTGCATGGGGTCGGTAATGAGCCCGACGGCCCCGGTCGGGATATCGACCTCCTGGCGGATGCGGGTCGCAAAGGGCGTTTGAAACCCGGGCCCCGCAGGGATTTTGGCATCCGGTATCAGTCCGCCGCTTGAACAGTCTATGAGGTCGACGCCACGCTCCTTGAGGGCCCCTGCCAAAGCGACCGATTGCTCGATGTCCCATCCACCCGGGGCCCAGTCAGTGGCCGATATCCGGACAAACAGCGGTAAGGTCTCGGGCCATACCGCGCGTACCGCCTCGGTGACGGCGAGCGGGAGTCGGACCCGGTTTGCATAGGATCCGCCATAGAGGTCGGTCCGCTGGTTACTTAAGGGTGACAAGAACTCGTGCAGCAGATAGCCGTGCGCCATGTGGATCTCCAGTACCTCAAATCCAGCCTCGAGGGCGCGGTGGGCGGCATCGCGGAAGGCCATGATCAACGCTGGTAATTCCTCGGCGGCGTAGGCTTTAGGGAGGGGTGACTGCGGGCTGAAGGCGAGCGGACTCGGGCCCCGCACCTCCCAGCCGCCTTGGGCGGGTGACAAGGGGTTTCCGCTCTGCCATGGCGCCCCTACTGAGGCCTTGCGTCCAGCGTGCGCGATCTGGATGCCAGCGATAGCCCCCTGCGATTTGATAAATTGGGTGATAGGTTTGAAGGCCGTTGCGTGGTCTTCGCGCCAGAGGCCCATATCGCCCGGGCTTATCCGGCCGTCCGGCGTGACCGCGCTCGCTTCCACCATGACAAGCCCCGCGCCGCCTACGGCGCGACTCCCGAGGTGCACGAGATGCCACGCGGTCGGAAAGCCGTCGACACTCGAGTACTGGCACATAGGGGAGACAAAGACGCGATTGCGAAATGTGAGAGAGCGTAGGGTCCAGGGCGAAAATAATAGGCTCACGAGATGTCCTCAAGGGGGGGCGATAAAAAGTCAGGCACGATCGATGGCAAAAGCCAGAGTCGCATTGATATGCAAAGCCTCGATTGCCAGCATAACAAGTCTGTCAAATCCGACCGCGACCCCGGCGCAGTCCGGAAGCGGACGGTCGCTGAGTGCAGCCAGCAGCCGCTCATCTGCCGGGATCGCGACCAGACCCCGTTCGCGGCGTCTACGGGCCTCTTCTGCGAATCGATCCGCATACTGGGCCGGGGTCGCCGCCTCATAGAAACCGTTGGCGAGTTCGAGGCCTCCGCAGTAGACCTCGAAGCGATCCGCCAAACCGTCCGAGCGCACCCGCGCCAGTGCGGCTTGGCTTGCGGGATAATCGGTAATCACGGTTAAGTGACGATCGGAAAATTGTGGCGCCACCGCTTGGCTCATGAGCAGATCGAGCATGTCGTCGCGCATATCAAGGCGCAAGTGTTGGGCTGATGGGATGAGAGTATAAACGCATTGGCGCAGGTGGTCGGTCCGATCTTTGAACGGGTCGACGCCAATCGCGTTCTTGAAGGCATCGCTAAAGCTCACGGTCCGTGGAGTTTTTTCAAGATGCGGCAGGAGCTCGCTTATGAGGGCGCACACCTCTTTGCGCAGGCGTTCATCATTATATCCGAGCGCGTACCACTCGATGATCGTAAACTCCGGGTTGTGTCGGGCACCGACCTCGCCCTGGCGAAAGGCCTTCGTAATTTGAAAGATCGAGCCGCTGCCGGCTATCAAGAGCCGTTTCATAGCGTATTCCGGGGAGGTTTGCAGGTACAAAGGCCCGTGCACCGGATCCTCGATCAGGAATTGCGCGAGCTGCGCGTCGGCGGCGCCCGCGTGCCCGAGCAGGGGGGTCTCGACCTCAAGAAAGTCGCGCTTGGCGAAAAACGCGCGCACCTGCGCTAACAAGGCCGCTCGCAGACGCAAGGTTGCAAGTGACGCGCGGGGTTGCCAGTCGCTCTCGTGGCCCAAGGCGGACCTTTTTTTATTCCTTGGCCCGGGCGATGTATTCCCCGGTTTGGGTATTGACCTTAAGACTATCTCCGATATTGATGAAAAGCGGCACGCGCACGACGGCACCGGTCTCGAGGGTAGCGGGCTTTCCGCCTCCGCCGCTCGTGTCGCCGCGCACCCCGGGGTCGGTGTCCGTCACCTTCAGGATGACGTGGTTTGGAGGCTCGACGCTTAACGGTACCCCGTCCCAAAGTGTGACGAGACAGACGGCCTGCTCCTTCATCCATTTCGCGGCATCGCCCACGGCGGTCTTGTCGGCGGCCAATTGCTCGAAGGTCTCCGGCGACATGAAGTACCAAAACTCCCCGTCGCTGTAAAGGTATTGCATCTCGACATCGACCACATCCGCGCCCGGGAGCGTGTCGCCCGATTTGAAGGTCCGCTCCACGACCCGTCCGGTCTTCAGATTGCGAATCTTAACGCGGTTGAAGGCCTGGCCTTTGCCCGGTTTGACGAATTCGTTTTCGATAATGGCGCAGGGGTCGGCGTCAAGCATGATCTTGAGGCCGTTCTTAAATTCATTCGTGCTGTAGGTCGTCATGACGATCTCGTAGTGGATGTGGGCCTGTCTTTGTCCCTTGCCTTTTATCGGTCGAACACGGACAGTGCGCGTATATGATACCTGGAACTTCTGCCATACGTCAGGCGGCCTGGCGGGCCGAGCTTGCCGCCGCCATTACCGAACCGGAGGCGCTCCTGGAGGCCCTGGCCTTGCCATCGAGCCTCCTGCCCGAAGCCCGCAGGGCCCATGCCCTCTTCCCCGTGCGCGTACCCCGGCCCTATCTCTTACGTATCGCTCCGGGCGACCCCGCCGATCCGCTGTTGCGTCAAGTGCTGCCGCTTGGGATCGAGGAGGCGATTGTGCCCGGGTTCGGGGCCGACCCGGTGGGGGACTTGGCCGCCCATGTGGCTACGGGAGTCCTGCACAAATATGAGGGTCGGGTCCTGCTCACCGCCACAGGCGCGTGCGCCATTCATTGCCGTTATTGCTTTCGGCGCCATTTTCCTTATGCCGACGCCAATGCCGCCCGTAGTCGTTGGCGCGCGGCGCTCGCCCACGTGGCTCAGGATCTATCCTTAAGCGAGGTGATTTTGAGCGGCGGAGACCCACTCACACTCAGTGACGAGAAATTAGCCGAATTCGTTCATGGGCTCAAGGACTTGCGGCATATCAAGCGGCTGCGTCTCCATACTCGGGTCCCGGTGGTGGTACCAAGCCGGGTGACCGCCGAACTCGTGGCTTGCTTGCAATCGTCGCCGGTACCGGTGGCCATGGTCTTGCACATCAACCACGCCCAGGAGATAGACGAAGCAGTGCAGGAGGCCTGTGCCCGTCTTGCGGCGTCACGCGTCATCTTGTTGAATCAGGCCGTGTTGCTGGCTGGCGTCAATGACGATCTGGAGTCCCTGACCACGCTCAGCGAGCGGCTTTTCGCGGCCGGTATCCTTCCGTACTATCTGCATATGCTTGATCGCGTCCAGGGGGCGGCTCATTTTGCGGTCGATGAAGACCGGGCCTTGCGCCTCATCGAGGCCCTACGCGCGCGCCTTCCCGGCTACCTCGTGCCGCGCCTGGTGCGTGAGGAGATCGCGGCGCCGGCCAAGGTGCCGCTGACCGCCCAGGTTGGCAGTAGCGAGCGTTGCGGTTAAAGTAGCCGGTTCTAGGGGGAGACGTGGCGATCGGCGACATCAATGTGTGGAATCCCGGGCTTTTGGGATTGAGCGTGGGCTTGGCGCTCGTGACCGCGTTTTTCCTCGGCATGGTGCATGGGATTACGCCCGATGAGCATACCTGGCCCATCACCTTCAATTACGCCATCGGCTCCTATTCCGTCCGGGGCGGCCTCAGAGCCGGTCTTTTGTTCTCATTGACGTTTACCTTGCAGCGGGCTATTGCGAGCGAGCTCGCCTATTTCGCCATGGCCGAATTCTTGAACGGAGCGCGGTGGAACTTTGCGGTTTATGTGGTAGTGGGTCTGGTCATGCTCGGTTCCGGTCTCTACATTCTGCGCCGCGGCCGCATTCCCCATCTTTTTCATAGCCATGCCCTGGACCATGAGACCGCGCCCTCGGAGCCTAGCTCTTTGCCCACCTATATGCCGCTGGTTCACGGGTTTATCGCCGGCTGGGGGACCGGGGCCTTCGCCTTGATTGTCTACACCGTTTTGGCGCCGGCGATGAGGAGCCCGTACCTCGCCTTCTTGCCAGGCCTGCTGTTCGGTTTCGGGACCATGATCATGCAGATGCTACTCGGTTCTCTCTTCGGGGCCTGGATGGCGCATCGCAAACTCGACGATCGGGCGCGCATTTACGTGGCGCGCAAGATGGCGGGTCGGACGCTGAGCGGGGGAGGCGTCTGCTTTGCTCTTGCGGGTATTATCGGCTTTCTCGATCCGGTTCTCATGACCGGCTCAGTCGCCACTGGCGCCCATGTCCACAACCTTGCCCATCTGGGCATCGGGTTTTTCCTAGTCCTCCTCCTCATGGCCCCGATTGCCGGCTATTCCTTTTGGAAGTCCCTGCGCGAAGCCCGCGTCCTCTTTCCGCTCGTCCCGTGAACCGACTCAAGCGTCAATGGGTGGGTTGCGGGGTCATACGCAGATAGGGTTTGATCTCGCGATAGCCCTTTGGAAATTTGGCGCTCAGGGTGTCCTTGTCTTTTATGGAAGGCGAGATCACGACCTCATCCCCGTTGTGCCAGTTGGCAGGGGTCGCGACGTTGTATTTATCGGTTAATTGCAGAGAATCTATGACCCGAAAGATTTCGCCGAATTCGCGTCCGGTGCTCGCGGGGTAGGTGAGAATCGTACGGATTGTTTTTTTCGGGTCGATGATGAAAACCGAGCGCACGGTGAGCGTGTTGTTTTGCTTCGGATGGATCATGTCGTATAAGGTCGCCACTTTGCGGTCCTTATCCCCGAGGATGGGAAAGTTCACGTGGGTCTTTTGCGTTTCATTAATGTCCTTTATCCAGTCGGTATGGCTTGCCACCGGATCGACGCTGACGGCGAGGACTTTGACGTCGCGTCGACGAAACTCCCCGTCTAGCTTGGCAGCACTCCCAAGTTCGGTCGTGCACACGGGCGTATAATCGGCCGGATGAGAGAAGAGCACGGCCCAATGGTCGCCAATCCATTTGTGGAATTGAATGGCGCCTTCTGTGGAGTCTTGGGTAAAATCGGGAGCGATATCGCCGAGGTGCAAGGTCATGGAATGAATCTCCTGTGCGATGTGGACATCAACTGTGGGCAAGCCTAGGACAAAAAGGAGCGCGTGCTAAGAGGCTAAGGGAGGGGTTGTGGCA
>JAJYPQ010000108.1 GCA_021795255.1 Pseudomonadota bacterium | reverse complement strand
TGTGGTCTTCACCAAGACCAACATCCACTATAAACCACCGTTTCTTGCCTATGGTATCGGCATCGACTGTGCCGCCCCACCCCGCTACACGGTGAAGGTGATCCCCATCCACATACGCGATGTCGTTCTGCCTAAATTCTACCTCCAGTGGAGCGGTCCTCCGGGCGATTATGCCCCTTATCGAGAACACAAGGTCATAGAACTGAAGGCCGAGTGCACGTGGCGCGGCCATCCGCATATGCCACTGTTTTTCACATTCCAATTGACCCGCACCGGGGAACTCGCATCCGCTTCAGACATGGGCTTCTTTCTCCTGAAAAAGATGAAGCCGCAGTAATATGCCCCCACAAGACCGCCTCCTTCCTTGCCGGCGGCGAGGTGCCGATCCCGGTGGCAAGCGGCCTTGGTCAGACTTCGGTCACCTACAAGTCCTATGGCGTGAAGCTTGCCATAAAGCCGGTGGTCGATATCCGCCGCCATATCCTGGCCGGGATCCAGACTGCCATCAGCCAGATCAATCCGGCGCTCACGGTGAACGGCTATCCGGCGTTCCTCACGCGCAAGACAAGCGCGGTGGTGAATGTGAAGAGCGGCCAGACCATCGTGCTCTCGGGGCTTGTCCATACCACCGGGGCCAATACCGTGAACAAGTTCCCGTGGCTGGGGGACATACATGGTCGCCCCCTGTTTGCCAAGCCCTCATTTCACGATATCGAGAAGGTACGATTGCAGCCATACATCCGGACTTTTGATGAGGCTTAGAGCCTCTGTCCCTGATGGAATTTGCTGAATGGCTCCTCATCATCCCAAAGCACTTGTGGTGCCATGTCCCCGCATAGATTTAGCCATTCACGGTCGGGTGTCGGCCGTGGACAACCCCCGATTCGTAGGGGCGCGATCGATCGGAGCCGGCACGCCCCGGGGGGTCACCGTGACCGGTACGAAGGCCGCGGGAGGCGCGGCAGGTTGACCCCCTCGGCCCCGGCGGCTCGCCGAATGCCCGCGGAGCTCCAGGCTGCGCCGATAGAAGTACTGAAGCCGCAGGCCGTGCCGGACACAGAAGTCGTGCGCACTCTCCTGGCCTGCCTCGTACTCGGCAAAGAGCGCTTGCCAGGCTTCATGACTACGGATCTTCGCCATCACCTCACCTCCATCCATGCGATGGATCGAAGCGTAAGCGGCTTAGGGGATCAGGGGCAGGGTGTAGTTGCTGAAGCGCTTACCATCGGGATATGAGCTTTGGCCGGAACTTTACTGGGGGAAGCGGTTGGAAGCGGATCTTGCCCGTTCCTTAGGCGCCACCGCACGAGATTGTTTTGCGCAAAGCGCCATGATGGTCACCGTTAGCATAAGGTGGAGTATATAATAGCACCCAGGATATCGTTGCGGGCGTAGCCCCTAGACTTATGATTCCCATCGACGAAGAGTTTTTGAAGCCCTTGGCGCGCAAGTACATTTGGTGGAAGACCCCAGAGGAGGCGGTTCGCGCGCCTGAGCGTGTCATCGCCCAGGTCATGGATATTGGCGACTACGCGGACGCGCAGCTCCTCGCTACAAAGGTCGGTGACGCCGTACTGCGCACAGTCCTGGCCCACTCGCAGGCGGGTCAATTCAACGCCCGCTCGTGGGCTTATTGGCACTATCGTCTGGATATGGCCCGTACCGAAGAAGAGGTGCCGCCTCTCCCCGTGCGCCGATTCATATGAAGCCCACGTTATCGCCGCATTTCACCATCTTGCCGCCCGCTCAACGACGTCTATGGCCCGACCTTCGCTTGGCGCCACGTTTAGGGTTCACCCTATATGGCGGTACCGCCATCGCACTGAGGCTGGGGCACAGGCATTCTGTAGACTTCGATTTCTTCTCGGCAAAACCGCTCGATCGCGAAGCGATAAAGGCGGCCTTCCCGTTCATGGCCTACGCTTCGACTCTCCAGGATCACGCCAACACCTGGGTGGTGTCGGCACCGTCAGGGTCTAGTGAGCAAGAAACGGTCAAGGTGTTTTTTGGCATGATTACTTTTGGGCGAGTTGGAAACCCGGACCTCACCGCAGATGGTGTGCTCTCGGTGGCGTCTTTCGAGGATTTGATGGCGACCAAACTCAAGGTCATACTCCAAAGGGCGGAATCCAGGGACTATCGCGACATCGTGGCGATGATTCAGGCAGGCGTAAGCTTATCGCACGGACTGTCTGCGGCGCGCCTGCTGTTTGGCTCCCATTTTCAGCCGAGCGAGAGCCTGAAGGCGCTAACCTATTTTCAGGACGGAGACCTGCCGACGCTACCTGCATCAGAGAAGGCCATTTTGATCGATGCCGTAAGTAAGGTGCGTGCGCTTCCAGAGGTGACCCTGCGCTCACAAGAACTCAGTGGGCTTGACTCACTCGAATCGAAAGACCGCGCAAAAACGTCGCCGCAGTGAGGCCTAAGGCCACACACACTGGAAATCGCGCAAAGTCCAGGGGCAAGCGCCGATCGACGCCCACGCCCGTACAACGAATTTTATATACCATAATGGCCGTGAAATCAGATCGTTTCCACGATCGACTTAAAGCGTCCCTATAGGTCCTTTGAGCGGCGGCCCCTACAACTCGCGCGAAACCCCCCCCTGATACAGGTCTCAGAACGTAGGCACTATTTCGGAGAGATGTTTTAGAAGGTCGTGACGGGAAATGACGCCCACCACCTTTCCGGCCTCGACCACAGGCAGCATGACACACTGATAGTCCGTCATGAGCCGGGCGGCCACGGAAGGCTGGGCGTCCGGCTCTACGCTGTGTACCTTACTCGTCATCACCTCGGCGGCGGTATGGCCGACGCCCTTGCTGGGGTGGGCGCCCTCGGGATTCAGGAAAGAAATCCAAAAATTTTCCTTCCAGACCGATTGACGAGGCTCGAATCGCTCATCGGCGGCGCGGTAGATCAGATCCGCGGCGGTGACAACGCCTAGGAGATGGCGATTTTCATCGACGACCGGCAGGCCGTTGATGCGGTGTACGAGCAACGTCCGCGCGAGATCCTCGACCGACGTATCGGGAGAGACGGTGACCGGGTCTTTGGTCATCAGGTCCCGAATCATCATAGTGCGCTCCTTAATTTTAATCTTACGATTCGTGGGCCGGCGGTCAACCCGTTGCCCGCGCCTGTTTTCGTACTTATCCACGCTTTTGTATCCCTATGCAACAAATCCCGTGGCGCCAAAAACCACCACGAAGAGGCGCGTTAGAGGGCCCCCTTGCTCAGCCGCTAATCGGCGCCCCTCAGATCTCGCCCCCGCCCTACAACGACACCAGGCGTATGGCGCTGTTACTGAAAGTCTTAGATTGAGCCGTCACTTAACTTAAAAGTCCTAACGCTTCCGTAGAATAAACCGCCTAGGTCCGAGGATAAATAAGCGCATGCAGACGCTCGGCGCCGATCGGTTCTTCCTTGAGCAGCGGCACGACCGCGTAGCGATTGGCATGGTGATGCGCCACCGCCTGGATTTCCTGTAGCTCGCTTGCCGCCCTTTGGCCCAGCAAGGGGGACCTGACAGAGGCCGCCGCCACGCTGGTATTGATGATCCATGCCCAAGGTTCGATGCCGGCGCGACGCAAATCGGCCTGCAGATGGGCGGCTTCCAGCACAGGTGTCGTCTCGGCCAATGTCACAATGAGCACCTTGGTGCGTTTTGGGTCTTGCAACTGCATCATCGGCGTGGTGAAAGACATATCGGTATTGCCCATTCGACGGGCCACCTCGCGGTGATAAGCCCCCGTGGCATCAAGCAAAAGCAGCGTGTGCCCGGTCGGTGCGGTGTCCATCACGACGAACTTCTGGCCCGCCTCACGAATGACGCGCGAGAACGCCTGGAACACGGCGATCTCCTCGGTGCAGGGGGACTGCAGATCCTCGTCTAGCAGGGCGCGGCCTTGCGCATCGAGCGGCTTGCCCTTGGTCTCTAACACATGCTGACGATAGCGCGCGGTCTCCACCTGCGGATCGATCCGGCTTACGGTGAGACATTCGAGCGAGGCGTCCAAGGTGTCTGTCAGGTGCGCTGCCGGATCAGAGGTGGTCAAATGCACCGGCAGACCGCGACGGGCGAGCTCCACCGCGATGGCAGCCGCCAAAGTGGTCTTACCTACACCGCCTTTACCCATCAGCATGACGAGCCCACACCCATCCGCGGCGATGTCGTCGACTAAATCCGCCAATCGTGGCGCATCTAGTGCGACGGGCGAATCAGGAGAGACCTCAAGCGTTGATGGCGCATCCGTCAACATCTGACGCAATGTGTCTAGACCCATAAGGTTGAACGGTTTGAGCTCAATGTGATCGCAGGGCCGCGCCTTCAAGCCCTCGGGAATGGCGTCCAGCGCCGCCTGTTCCCGCTGAAACACCGCGCCAGCCAGCGGATCACGGGCGGCTTCGGCAGGCGGCAGCACACCGTTTATGACAAGATACTGCTGCGTAAAGCCTATCGCTGCGAGCTCTTCCTGGGTGCGGGCCACTTCGCGCAGCGCGGCCCGCTGGGCGCGCGCGACCAGCATGAGCCGAGTCAATAAGGGGTCGGCCAGGGCTTCGACCGCCGCCTTGTACTGGGTGCGCTGCTTTGCCAGGCCCGCAAGCGGGCCGAGACACGAGGCATCGCCTTTGCCCGCCTCCAGGAAACCACTCCAAGCGCCGGGCAACTGCAACAAGCGGATGGTGTGGCCCGTAGGCGCCGTATCAAAAATGATGTGCTGATAACGTCCAGTCAGCGCGGAGTCGATCAATAGCGCCGTAAACTCGTCAAACGCCGCGATCTCCGTGGTGCAAGCCCCGGAGAGCTGTTCCTCGATGCCCGCGACGACGCCTTCCGGCAACACGCCACGCACCGGACCTACGATACGCTGACGATAGACCTCGGCGGCCGCCTGCGGATCGATTTCGAGCGCATCCAGGCCTTGTACCCCGCTAATCGGCGTGACCGTATGACCGATGGTCTGGCCGAATACCTGGCCGACATTGGAGGCCGGGTCCGTGCTGACCAAGAGCACCCGTCTCCCCTGCTCTGCGAGATGGACCGCGGCGGCACACGACAAAGACGTCTTGCCAACACCGCCCTTGCCTGTAAAGAACAAAAAACGGGGCGGTCCCTCGAGAAAATACATCCCGTTCTCCCGTCAACCGCACCGGCCGCCTGAACAACATCCCGATGGCTTGTCTTCGGCCACGGGTTGCGCGATACCCGCCCAGCGGGCCAGCTCGGCGCGACGCGGATAGCGGCCGGCCAGGGCCACTGCGCCATCGACCAGGATCAACGGCAACGCCTCTTGTCCCGAATGCTCAAGGAACTCCCTCACGCGGGCATTATTCGCAAAGGCCAGGGGTTGCTGGGCCAGATTAAATCGCTCGATACGGGCCCCATTGCCCTTGGCCCACTCTACATCGGCCGCGAAACTCACCAACGCCTGATCGACCTCGACGCCGCACACGCCTGTACCGCAACACAACGCCGGATCATAGACTTGAATAGTTTTCATGGATTGACTCCTACGGTTTCCAAGTGACGCCATCAAGCCACGCGCTCGCCAATGTGATCGAGAGCCGCCTGCAGGCGACTGCGATCCTGTTTAAGCTCCCCCCAAGGCAAAGCGAGAAAAGTCTCGATGCGCCAGCGGATGATTCGATAGGCGTCCTGAAACGCCCCTTGAATCTCCGCCTCGCTGCCCGTTGCATGCGCGGGGTCGTCCACGCCCCAATGAGCGCGCAGGGCCGGACCCATATACGTAGGACAGGTCTCGCCCGCGGCGCTTGCACAAAGCGTAATGACGATGTCCGGGACCAGGGGAAGGGCGTCCCAGGATTTGCTGTGAAGACCACTAGTCGCGATGCCTTCTTGCTTCAGGAGTGCGAGTGCCCGCGGATGCACAAAGCCTGTCGGATGGCTCCCCGCGCTCATGACCTGAAAATGAGGTGGCGCCAGATGCCGAAAAGTGGCCTCGGCGAGAACGGAGCGGCAGGAATTGCCGGTGCACAGAAAAAGGACGTTCATGGGTTCATGTTCCCCAGAGGCCATGCGGGTCTCCCTCAGAGATGGGCTTGGCGCAATAAGGCACCGGTCGGGATGTCCGGCACAGCATTCCGCCGTCAAAAAGGTGATCAGATCCTGCACGAGGGCAAGCTGCGCCCGATAACGCTGGAATCGTCCCTCGGCGGTCACAGTCAGCAGTCCCGCATAGGTCATTTCCTTTAAGTGAAAAGAGGCCTTGTTGGATGCAAGCCCCAAAGCGGCCCCGATCTGCCCGGCGACCAGCCCATCCGGGCTTTCGCGCACCAGCAGTCGATAGATGTCGAGTCGCACTCCCGAGGAGAAGGATTCGAAGATCCGGATGGCCTGGGCTTTCTCCATTTCTCAAGACTACATGAGATATTGATATAAGGTCAAGAGGGTGGTGATGCGAAAAGGCCACGGCAAGCCCGCCGGCGTGACGCGTGCGCCCCCGCACACCGTTCATGGCGGAAACCGCCCCCGCAAAGGAAGGGTTAAAGAGGCCGAGATCACCCGCCTGCGCCGGGCTGTGGCGCGCCCGGACGCGGCAAACTCAGTTTTTTAGGGGCCGCCCACTAGCGGACACGGCAATAGGGGTAGGATGATCATTGGAACAATGGGCGTGATCGGTTAGGCTACGACCGGACCCGTTGAAAAGGAGGCGCATACCTTCGCGACTGGCCAATAACCGCCGCTACCAACACCGCGGCCAGAAGCGGTACAGGCATCTTACAGGCGAACGATTTGGCGGGGAGATTGGGGTGAATACCACAAAATACTTTGAGGCTCTACATCAGCGTCCAGACCGCACCGATATCGAAGAGGAATGGATCGAGACCGTCGCGCGCTATCCCTTAAAGGAAGCCACACAGCAAGACGGGCGTATACGCCGATGGGGCCTTATTCCCGAGGCCAGTAACAGATATCTGCGGGTAATCTTGTTACCCGATGGGGAAACCGTTCACAATGCCTTCTTCGACCGGAGGTTCACGCCATGAGGATTCAGTATTTCCAAGATACGGATACTCTCTATATCGCGTTTCGCCCTGCGGATATTGCAGAAACCAAGGATCTTGATGAAAACACGCTGCTCGATATTGATACGCAGGGCCAAATCTGCGGTATCACCATCGAGCACGCAAGTGACCGCGCGGATATCCCCCAATTTTCGTTTGAACAGGTCGCGGCATAGGCATGAATGAGGGGCCCGTCCCGGACATGTCGGCATCCGGGTTAGGCCCAAACACCGAAAAGCGGATATCCGGACGCCAGTCTGTATAATTTTCGAGTACCGGGTGCGAAGGAAGCCCAAAGACGCGGACACATCCGACATCGACGTGTTCGTGACAAGAGGCGCGAACGTGGCGTCGCTTTCCATGACGCGCAGCGCAAAACGCCGCGTTATCAACCCACCCCGAATCCAGGCGGCGATCGCGCCAGACATAAACCTCATGAGACTGCACATCCTCTCCGACATCCACCTCGAATTCGCGGCCTTGCCGCGCAGGCAGCTGGCGCACGTGGACTGCGATATTCATATCCTCGCGGGCGATATCGGTGTGGGGCTCGTGGGTCTCGAATGGGCCCTGAAGACCTTTACGCAACCTGTGATCTATGTCATGGGCAACCACGAATTCTATGGCTCGCGCACGGTCCCGCGCCTCTTTGCAACGGCCCGCGCCAAGGTCGCGGGCACGCATGTGCATCTCCTGGAAAATGACGCCATTACCATCGATGGCGTGCGATTTTTAGGGGCAAGCCTCTGGACGGACTTTTGTCTTGCGGGCGTCCTTCATCAGGATCGGACGATGCGCGCGATCGCCGAGATCATGAGCGACTATCAGCGCATCCGCCTGCCGGCCAATGGTTATTCGACACGCCCCATCGCGCCGGCCACGACCCGCGCCTGGCACGAGGCGAGCGCGGCCTTTCTCGAAAACGCCTTGATCACGCGCCCGGAGGCAAACAGCGCACAGACCCCAAAGGCCGCCGCGCGCACCGTGGTCGTGACCCACCATGCGCCCTCACCACAAAGCCTCGGTAAGCCCCCGCCGTTCGACGCCGAGGACGCGGCGTATGCAAGCGACCTGTCCGAGCTCATAGGGTGGGCTGATCTGTGGGTGCATGGCCATGTCCATAGACGGGTCGACTATGGCGTCGCCCATCATCAAGGCGGGTTGACGCGCGTCCTTGCCAATCCGCGCGGCTACGCGCACATCGCCCCTGTCGATGGCTTCGATGCAGGCCTTATCGTGACGCTCGAATAGCCAAGACAGCCCTCCCCCGCCCTATCCCCTCGCGCCATAAAGCCACACGCGCACCATGAGGCTTTGGGGTCTCACGGGGGCCTGTCGCTCATATTGACGGCAAATCTTCCCGCCGGGTACGCAACGAGGACCATTACGGCTGAAAGGCTGCATCCATCCTAAACACACAGGCCTCGGGTTCGCTTTCGATCACGGGATATGATCATGCGTGTCCAGATGCGTCAGGCAGTACTCGTGATGCCCGGCGCATTTCGAGCAATAACGAAACTCAAGGCGCGGCTCGTCTTGTTCGGTCGCGCCACACACCGTACAGCGATGAATCGGGGCGGCGACCCCGGCACGCACGCGGGCCCGGAATCGACCCCGGCCCGGCGCGAAGGCGATACCCGCCCGCACCCGGCGCTTGAGATCGCGCCCGAAAAATGCGAAATAATTCAACAGCGACACAGCCGCCATGATCTTCGCGGGGAGCGGCTCGAACACGACCGTGAACGCCACCGCAAGCCATGCCAACCATGCGAGATACTTCACCTTCACGGGTATCACGAAAAAGAGCAGTATGCTGAACTCCGGATCTATGGTCGCAAAGGCCAGAAATATCGACAGATTGAGATACGTGGCCGTGGCGCTCGCTTGCGCGAGAAAGGCGCCCGCGATGCTGAGCGCAACGCCGCTGAAGTAGTAGACATTGAAGCGAAAGTGGCCCCATTCCTCCTCGAGTCTGGTGCCAAGCAGGTAATAGAAGTAGAGGATGAAGAACACCCATATCGAAAACGAGGGCGGGATCACGACGAAACTCACGAGCCGCCAGATCTCACCCTGAGCAATCAGGGTCGGGTCGAAACGCAGTTGGCTTATGAAGCGTGCGCCCTGGGGCGTGCGTGACAATAAAAACACGATGCCCTGAGCGCCCACGATGTATGCCATCAGATTGGCAATGGCATAACGGCCAAAGCGTCTTTCGAGCCTACTCAATACCCTCACACAAACTCTCCCTTTTTCGCCCGCCCGACACGACGCAATGAACCCCAGCACCCGGCCATATCCGCATGACATTTGCCGATTGCCGACACGCTTAGCGACAAGCCGTCGATTCTAGCGGATTTGGCGGGCGCCATGAACAGGCGCGGCGCGGTTCGCGCCAAGCACCTAAAGCGCGCTTCGATCCCTGGGCCGCGTGTCACGCCCTAGGTCTCTTTGCTATGCGCGTCCCTTTAAGATCGCTTATCGGCACGGTGGTCTAAGGGCTCGCACCCGGATGTCTGGGTGCCAGGATACACGGCGCGCCCCAATGAAACCCGACACCGGGGCTCGCATGATGCGCTTTGGTAGTCTTGCATCAACCATCGGCCATCCGTTCATCCCTGTGTTCTGGCAAACGGATGTTGCGCCCGCCAATACCGCCCGATCTCACGGTACCGGAGGCCTGTTTTGTCGCGTCTACCACGTCAGCACGCGGCCGGCCGTGACCAATGACGGTAACGCCGCGCTCGGATTCAAAAGCGGCATGTCCCACGACAGATCCGCGGCCGTCATATGGTTCAACTCGAGCGACTGCGCACAGCCTATCATGCGCACACCATTGTCTTCGGCGAGTTTCATGAAGTCCGCCACGCTCTTGCCGCCAGACAACGGGAACACGCTCTCGGCCACGCCCTTCTTCAAAAGCTCGGTGGCAGGCCCCGTGAAATACATAAGAACATTCTGCTCGCCTGCGGCGGCTGTCGCTGCCAGAAAGAATGCCGACGGCAGTCGCTTGGGGTTCTCCGGCCCGGTTATCAGAATGATGACGAGATCCAATGCCTTGGTATCGGCCATACCGCCTCCTTCAAAAGGTCCATGGCCCATGCATCGGGCCCCGTGTTCTTCGACATTGAAAATGCCCGGTCATTCCAAACATTGTGGCCAGACGGCATAGACTTACCGTTCCATCAGACTTGCTCGTTCCTGCTTAAACAGGAACAAAGCTGACTTCCTGCTTCACAGAGGCCGGTTTCGTCTTCGTTTTGCGACGAAGACCAGAGCCTTCCTCTCCACAGGCTGCGACCGTGGAACTCACGGCCATGTTCTTCAGATTGATCGCGGCATTGAGATCGCGGTCGTGGATCACGCCGCAGGCGGGGCACGTCCAC
>JAJYPQ010000107.1 GCA_021795255.1 Pseudomonadota bacterium | reverse complement strand
GGGCTCCGTGAGGGGGGAAAAGGCTCTGTTCCAGCCCATCGCTGCGTATCTCACGCGCGTCACGGGCCACCCGATCGTTTTTCAACCCGCCACAAATTGGTTGACGTATAGCGAGGACGTGGCCAAAGGGAAGTATGAACTCGTTTTCGACGGACCGCATTTCACGAGCTGGCGCGACCACTATCTGGGGGATGCCCCCTTAGTGCGCCTACCGGGGCGCTCGGCTTATGCCGTGGTCACCCGGCGGAGCGAGCCGATTACCAAACTCGCGCAGCTTACCGGACGGTCAGTGTGCGCAGACTCGCCCCCGAGCCTGGCTACGTTGCTGCTTCTCGGGAAATTCTCGGACGTAAGTCGGCAGCCGTTTCTCGTGGTCGTGCATAGCTGGGCGCAGGGCCTTCACGGTCTTATGACGAATCACTGCGATGCCGCCATCGTGCCCATGGCGCGGCTCCAGTCTCTGCCCAGGGCTCGGGCGGCGAGAGTCCGGGTGTTGTACCGCACCAAGGGCTATCCAAGTCGGGCGATATCGGCGAGCCCGAAGATACCCGCCGATATCCAGTCGCGGATTCGCGAGGCCTTGTTATCGCCGGTCGGGGAACGGGTCACGCAGGCTCTACGGCGTGCGCATGGCGCGCGGCTATTCGTGCCCGCCAATCGCCGCGAGTATGCCGGGCTCTCGCACCTCTTGGCGAATACGCTGTACTTTAGTGGCGGGGCCCACTCGGTCAAGGAATAGCGGCGCCCGGGCCGGGAGGTGAGACCCAGGCTGCCGGCGCGATCGAGTACTGAGAGGCGGGGCTTAGGGTCCGTCGTGGATTGCCGGGACGAAGTCGGAAGCGACCCGTTCGGCTGCGGCGCGCGGCAAGCCCGCCTGCGCGGCAAACTCAGGCCAGAGGCGAACCGCGCGGCGGGCGGCGGCCAGGATATCGGTGGCGCGGCGGATCATAAAGCGATCGGCAAGCGCCAAGCAATCGGTATCGCCGATATCGCGGAACTTTCCGTTGACGGACAGAAGATGTTGGTAGGTCCATTCGCCGGCGGGGTTGTAGGCGTGGGTCACATCATAGGCTGGCGCTAAACGCCACGACTCGCCCTCCTTCAGAATGAAGGCGAAATTCTTGGCGTGGTCGTCGCAATTTTTTGCCAGAACGTTGAAGACCATGCGCCGAAAGAGCTCGTCTAAGTCCTCGACCGGTAAGCCTAGGCGTTTGGCGGCTGAGAACAGTTGCTCATAGGCGTGAACGCCACGCTTGCGATAGTCGATGTGGGCTAGCCCGCAAAACGTTTGGATGTGGTGCTTGCGATTATCGGTGCGATCGAAGCGTTGCGTCATAAAATGGGCGCGTCCGTTCTCGAGCAGGAGACGGCTTGGCATCATGTGGATCCCCGCCGAATGCGCCATGAGGGCGTAGGCGTACTCGATTCGCCCGTAGTCGCGCGAACCGCCCAATTCCGCGTCTTTGCCCATCCCGTCGAATTTGAGCAACCAGTGTTCGAATCCGGGCTGGGTCGCAAACTGTCCGCTACGAATCTCGCCCGTTGTCGGGTTCCAGGCGACAACGGCCTTGGCGCGTGCGCCGCCCGCCGAGGTGCCAACACCGGCGATATTTTGTAGAGCCTCGGTCGCCAGCGACTCCTGCGACAGATCTCCGTGGACCGCATAGCGTGCCGCCTCGACCAGGGCCCGCATGTCGAGCGCGGTTCGATAGGCTGCGGGGGTGCGGAGCGCCGGCTGGAACTCCAAGGCACCCATGCCGCGCTTGCCCATATAGGCCAATCGATCAAGGGTCGTTATGGTGGTGTGCCGGACGCCTCGGGTGGCCATCCAGGCATCGACTATGGCGTTGCCGAAGTCATCTGGCAGGGCATCGGCGAGGAGGCCGGGCAGGCCTCTGTAGGTCTCTTCGGAAAGGTCCGGGAAGGCGTAGCGCCGAGGGCCGATGGGCATCATAAGAGGTGCGGGCTCGATGCCTGTTACGATCCATTCCTTGGCATAGGCGAACACATAGCACCCGAGCGCCGGATCCGGTGCCACTGCACCGACCCGGCGGCCCCACAGCCTGACCTCGATCGCCGGGATCGTCATGACCGGCCTTTGCGGGGACGGCGTACGCGTCTTTGGGGCGCCTGGTGGCGGAGCATGGCCAGAGGGTTCACGGTGGGTTCCGGGGCGAGCGCCTCGAGCCCGGCAAGCGCGTCCAGGGTCTTTAAAACCCGCAACAAGGTATCGACGGATGAACCAGTCCCACCTTCGAGGTTGCGGAGGGCGCGCACCGAGATTCCGGCGCGCAAGGCGGTCTCCTGCTGGTCGAGGTTGGCCGACAAGCGCAGTGCCCGCATACGGGCACCCAAGAGGACGCGCAGTTCACGAGACGTCATTTCACTTAATATAACAGGCATTATAGTGCTCTTTAATACGGTAAAAACTTATAAAGGGTAATATATAGCCTATTATTATGCAAGGAGAGTGGGGGGGGTTGGCCGGACCTCTTATTCCCACTGCGGCCTTGGTGCGCGCCCGGTCCGAGGCTGCGTTCCCGCGCCCCGGCTATTCGTGCTTAGGCCCCGGCGGGTCCTCTTTGGCAAGGTCGACGGGCCTAAAGATCTCGAGCGTGTGGGCCGTCCCCGGGACCAAGATCCCGCGGACATTGACCGGAATAATGGTCATGGTGAATCCTTCGCGTTCGATGTGGTCTTGCACGACAAAGCCTATGTCGTCATGGAGCAGGCCATGAAATCGGGTTTTGAGGCGGGGGTCGATCAGGCGCCCGGCGAAGAACAGGCTTTGGGGAAAGACTTCGCGGGCCGCCTGACTCAGTTCCAGCATCGCGTGGCGGCGGTCCGTGCTGTAGGCGGCAAACCAAGTCGCGGCCACGCCATGGGCTTGGCAGAGTGCTAGATAGCGATTGGCCTCGCTTTCGGTGTAAGCGCGCAAATGGCGGACGGCCTCGATACCCTTGAATTCGGCCTCGCCGATTACCCCCGCTATAAGGAAGACATAGTTTGTTATGAAACCGCCGAGCAGGCGCTTGACGTTCAAGTAGCTATGGATGCCAAGACCGTCGAAGCCATGCACGAAAAATACGGCAGTACGCTCGTTCGGAGCCAAAGGGACCGGGTTCGTGGCGGGCGCATCGTGCGGCACAAGGTCAGTCATAACGTCGTTTAGGGATTGGCGGGCGGCCTCGATCGCTTGATAATGGCGCGCGACCGCAATGCTCGTGAAGATGAACAGTAGGGTAACGAGCAGCGTAAACCAACCGCCGCCGTTGAATTTTTCGTAGAGGGTAACGGTCAGTATGCTGCTTGTCGATACGAGTCCGAGGGCGCTGACTGCGAGTTTCGCGCGCCAAGGCTCAGCCGAGCGGCGCCGGGCGTACCAGTGTCGGGTAAGTCCGGCCATGGTCATGGTAAAGGTGATGAAGACATTGATGCTATAGAGGATGACAAGCGTACTCACATGGCCGCGGGTCGCCGCCAAGATGGCTATGGCGGAAAAGCCGACGAGCAATATGCCGGTGCGGGCCACGAAGCTGTCTGAGAGGTATGCGAATCGTTTCGGTAGCCAGCGATCGACCGCCATATTGGCCATCACGATCGGGGCCGTGATGATGCCGGTATTGGCCGCGATAAAAAGTAGGAGCCCCTCCGTCGTTAGGGTCAATAGGACCGCTGTCGGTCCCAGGACGATGTGATGCCAACGCCAATTGCCGCTAATCGCCTGATAGAGCGTGGCATTCAGGGTCTCATGGGTGTTGGCCTGTACATGGTACATAAGGTAGAGCAGGATCAAACTGCCGGCGATCAAGGATAGTGATAACGCAAGATAGGTCATGGTGCGTTGCCCAGTTTGCACCCGTGGTTCGCGCATCATATGAACACCGTTGGCTACGGCCTCAAGCCCGGTATAGGTGCCACCCCCCATGCTGAAGGCGCGCAGTATGAGCGCTATGACAAAAACCCACCCGAAGGAGCGGCGATCCCTCGCGATACCAGTGGCTGTACGGTGCAGGAGTGTCGGGACCGCGCTTAGGTGGGTCATAAGGCCCAACCCAAGCATGAGGATATGAGTAAGCAGGAAGGCCAGAAACACCGGCAACAGAATCTTGATAGACTCCTTCATACCGCGCAGGTTGATCAGGACGATAAATAATAGTACGACGATGTCGAGCAACAGCCGGTCGCCGTACCAGGACGCAGGCGCAAGGCTCAAGATGGCCTCGGTGCCTGAGGCCACGGAAACCGCCGCTGTGAGGATATAATCTACGACCAGCGCCGCCCCGCTCACGAGGCCGGCCCGCGGACCTAAGAGCGTCGTCGCGGTGTGGTAGCCGCCACCACCCTCCGGGAACAGGGCTATGACCTGCTTGTATCCGGCGGAGATGATAAAGACCGTGAGCGGGATGGCGATCGCCAGGATCACCGACAAGTATTCGTGGCCTGCGAGGGCCGCGTAGATTGCAGGCGGCCCGTAAGCGCTTGAAGAGAGGGCGTCCGCGCCGAGACCGACCCAGGCGAGAAACGCCGCCAGAGAAAGTTGATCGAAGATTTGCGGGTTAAAGACGTCGACCGCGCGCGCGGCCTTATGGCTCCAAAACTTAGACATGCGCCCTTGGTCTCTTGTTTCCTGCGGTTGTGTCCAAGTTGCCGATCCGACGTGCGCGGCCGATGGTGCCATACTAGCCGGAAACTTCGCGACTCAAAAGGGATGTTTCCCGAATGGCGCCCGAATCCGGGCGGCGGCCCCTTGCATCTGGTCTTGGCGTCCAGGTCATGACCGAGGCCTCGCCTACACGCATGGGGCCGTAGCCGGCGATCAGGCTTTAGGGCGCTTGCGCCTTAAGGCCAGATACACGATGGGTGTCGTATAAAGGGTGAGGGCCTGCGACACGACAAGGCCGCCTATGACCGCGATCCCGATAGGTTGCCTCAAGTGGTGCCCGGTCCCGAAGGAGAGGGCCAAGGGGAGCGCCCCCAGAATGGCGGCTAGGGTAGTCATCATGATCGGGCGAAAACGTTGCAGACAGGCAGCACGCACGGCTCGCTCGGGGCTATAGGAAAGGTCGCGTTCAGCCGCTAGGGCGAAGTCGACCAACATGATGCCGTTTTTCTTCACGATGCCCATCAACAGAAAGATGCCGATGACGGCGATCACCGAAAGAGGTATGCCAAAAAGCGTCAAGGCCAGCAGCGCCCCGACCCCGGCCGACGGCAATGTGGACAGAATCGTAAGCGGTTGGGTCAGACTTTCATAAAGGACGCCCAAAACGATGTAGATAGTGGCTAGCGCCGCCAAAATCAGCAATGGCTCCGCAGTCATGGATTGAAGGAAATATTTGGCGTTACTCCCGAAGTCTATGTGGACGCTCTGGGGTAAAGGTAGGGCAGCTACGGTCTTTTGGATCTCCCTGATCGCAGGACCCAGGGCTTCGCCACGGGCAACATTGAAGCTGACGGTCGCCGCGGGCACCTGGTCGTCGTGGCGCACGGAGAGGGGTGTTGCAGTCCGGGTGAAGTGCGCGACCGCACTCAGTAAGACCGGTCCGGCACTACCCGGGACGTAGAGCTCTTCGAGATCGCGGGGCGACATCGAGAGCGAGCGCCGAGTCTTTAAGATGACGTCATACTGGCTTTTGGCATTGTAGATGCGCGAGATCTGACGCTGGGCGTAGGCATTATTCAGCGCGGCATCGATGGCGGCGACCGACACGCCGAGGCGGGCGCAGGCGGCCCGGTCGATGGCGACAGTGATTTGCGGTTGCTGCTTGTCTTGATCCGAAGAGACATCACGGATGCCTGGGAGTTTGGCGATGTGCTTTTCGATGAGCGCGGTGGCCGACCCCAGAGATCGAAGCGAGGGATCGAGGACGGAAAACTGGAACTGGCCGTTTGCGGCGCGGCCGCCTACGAAGATGTCCTGAGCGACCTGCAGAAAAGTCTGAATGCCGAGAATGCGCGCGAGCTCGGGGCGCAGCTGGGCTATGACCGCGCGGGCCGACAGTCGGCGCTGATCGCGTGGCTTCAAACCGATAAAAAGTTTGCCGCGATTGGGCGTGCTAAAACCGTTTACGACGCCTACGCTCGAACTCACCGTGGCCACCGCAGGATTCCTTTTTAGCACCCTTACGACCTGTCCTTGCAGCGCCTTCATGCGTACAAAAGATACGTTCGACCCGGCGATGGTATTGCCAATGATAAGGCCGGTATCTTCCTGGGGTAAAAAGCTTTTGGGTATGCGTATATAAAGGCCCACGGTTAACATCAGCGTGAGCAAGGTCAAGACCAACATGGCGCCTCTGTGGGCAAACGCCCAATCCAGGGTCTTTGCGTATATTTGAAGCGATTTTGCGTATCCGCGATTGAACAGCTGAAATAGCGGTGCCGGCGGCGGGGTTTCGCGAGTCGGCCGCAGAAGGTATCCACAAATCATGGGGGTCACTGTGAGCGAGACCAGCGCCGACATGGCGATGGCGAGGGTCAAGGTGGCCGCGAACTCGTGAAAAAGTTCCCCTAGAACCCCCGGCATCAGCGTAAGCGGGATAAAAACAGCAATGAGCGATAGGGTGATCGACATGACCGTAAAGCCGATCTCGCGCGCGCCTTTAAGCGCAGCTTCCAGAGGGCTTTCGCCCCGATCGAGGCGAGCTACGATGTTTTCGATCATGACGATCGCATCGTCAACCACGAAGCCCACCGATATCGTCAAGGCGAGCAAGGAGAAGTTGTCCAAGGAAAAGCCCAAGACCCACATGCCCGCCAGCGTGCCGGCGATCGAAAGCGGGACCGTTACCCCGGCTGCGAGCGTCGGGGCGGCCCGGCCCATGAATGCAAGCACGACCGCGAGGACTAGCACGATGGTAATCAGAAGCGTGATCTCGATATCGGCAATGCTCGCTCGAATGGTAGTGGTGCGGTCCGTGAGGATATGAAGGTGAATATCGTGGGGCAGCCAGGCGCGAATAGCCGGAAGGCGTTTTTTTATGTGGTTGACGGTCGCTATGACATTGGCCTCGGGGGCCTTGGTGATAGTGACGAGGATGGCCGGCCGGGTGCCGTCCCAGGCCGCAAGTTCGGTGTTGGCGACGCTATTGCTAACCGATGCGACATCCGAGAGTCGAACGACTGATGCACCTTGGCTCTTTAACACTATGCGCCGGTAGGCGCGGGCGTTATGGAGCTGCCCATTAATGGCCAGGATATAGTCAGTGAGCGGGCCGCTCAATTGGCCAAGAGGACTTAGGACATTGGCATTGCGCACGGCGTTATAGACATCGGCCGACGTAAGCCCAGCGCGGGCAAGCGCTCCTGGCCACAGCGCAATCCGGACTGCCGGGGATTCGGCCCCGTTAAGCAGAACTTGCGCTACCCCCGGCGCTTGGGAGAGACGCTGAACCAAGAGGGTATTGGCGACGTTGTAGATGGCCCCCAGGCTTTCGGTGGTCGAGGTGAGCGCCATTGTTAAGATGGGGCGGGAGGCTGGATTAAATTGTTTGTAGTAGGGCCTAGTGGGGAGATTCGCAGGGAGGTTCGGAAGCGCCGCGTTGATGGCCCCCTGGATGGCATAGGCGTCGCTAGTCGCCCGGCTATGGGCGCCGAAGAGCAGGATGATCGAGCTCGATCCAGTCGAGTTTACCGAGGTCATTTGGGTAAGCCCCGGAATCTGACCGAGCTCGCGCTCGAGAGGCGCGGCCACCGTGCTAGCCATGGTCTGGGGATTGGCGCCCGGTTCGCTCACAAACACCACGAATGCGGGAAGTGGGATGTTGGGGACCGCCGCGACCGGCAGGTAACGAAAGCTGATAAGGCCCGCTAGCATCACGCCAAGGGCCATAAAGATCGTCCCAATAGGCCGCCTAATGAAGGGAGCGGAGAGGTTCATGGCTTACGGGGAGGGGGAGGATAGCGGGCGCAGCGCGCCCGCCCGACCTACGCGATCCAAGGCCAGGTAAATGACTGGTGTGGTAAAGAGCGTCAGCAACTGGCTTATGAGGAGGCCGCCTATGATGGTGATACCTAAGGGCAATCGCAATTCGGCCCCGGCGCCTGTCTCTAACACCAAGGGGATGGCGCCAAAAAGCGCCGCCAGTGTCGTCATGACGATGGGGCGGAACCGTAACACCGAGGCTTCGATAATGGCGGCCTCCGCCGACAGGCCCTGCCGCTGCGCCTCGATCGCGAAATCCACCATCATGATCCCGTTCTTTTTAACGATACCCATGAGCAGCACGATCCCAACAAGGGCCACGATGGTGAATTGGGTGCCGGTGGCAAGCAGGGCGCAGAGGGCGCCGATTCCGGCTGAGGGGAGCGTGGATATTATGGTGATAGGGTGGATCGCGCTTTCGTACAAAATCCCCAATACGAGATAGATCACAATCAGGGTAGCGCCAATAAGCCAAGGCTCGTCGTTCAGCGCCGTTTGGAATTGAGCCGCGGCTCCTGTGAAGGTGCCGACGATGGAGGCCGGTTTGTGCGCGTTTTCCGCGGTGGCGCGAATCACGCGTTCCGCGGCTCCCATTGAGACGTGCGGTGCTAAGTTAAAGCTTATCGTTACGGACGGGAACTGGTTTTCTCGTGTGATAGCAAGCGGTACCTTGCGAACTTGGATGTGGGCGACCTCATAGAGGGGGACTTGCGCATTATTTGTGCCGGGCACAAACAGGTCCGCAAGATCTGAAGGACCGATTTGAAATCGACGACCAACCCCTAGAACGACGCGATATTGGTTGTTTTGGGCATAAATAGTCGAGATCTCCCGTTGGCCGTAGGCATCATAGAGCGTGCTTTCGATGGATTGCATCGTGACGCCAAGGGCGGCAGCCCGCGCGCGGTCGACATCGATGGCCGCTTCAAGCCCGGTCTCGCCTGCATTTAAGGCGACGTCACGCAAAATGGGGTTGCTTTGCAGCCGCTTGGCAAGGAGGCTTGCAAAGCGGTCAAGACGGGGGCCTTCTGTACCGGTGAGCAGGTATTGGTACTCGGTGTCGGCGACGCGCGAGGACAAAGTGATACCCGGGACGGGTTGGATATAACTGTGTAGTCCAGGGATGGCCGCTAGGGCTCGCTGCAGTGCGCTTTGCACCTGCGCGATTGGAGGCCGAGTCCCGATAGGACGCAGGGTAACGGTTAAGCGACCGGTGTTCGGCGTCGGATTGGTGAGTCCGGTGCCGACAAGGGAGGTGACGTTCGCGACTCCCTTGTTGTGGCGAATGATGGCTACAGCGCGGTTCTCGAGGACTTCCAGAGATTGGAAGGAGGTGTCGCTGCGGGCCTTGGTCACCACCGTCAGTTGTCCCGTGTCCTGCGTCGGCAGTAGACCCTTCGGGACGATCATGTACAGACCCACGGTGGCTAAGATGGTCAGCCCAAATAAGCCGAGAACTAGTCGGCGATGTCGCAAAACCAGAATAAGTTTTTGTCGATACCATTCGCGCAATCGTGTCCATTGGCGCTCTATGAATATGCTTAGTGCCGACGGCCGTACCGATAGCGGCCGAAGCAGGTGCCCGCACATCATGGGTGTGAGCGTGAGCGACACAAGGGCAGACATCGTCACCGCAACGGCCAACGTCACGGAGAACTCACGAAAGAGGCGCCCAACCAAACCCGGCATAAAAAGTAAGGGGATGAATACCGCAATCAGGGAGAGGGTGAGCGAGAGGATCGTGAATCCGATCTGTTTGGCCCCTTGATAGGCGGCCTCCCGGGGGGCGAGCCCGCTCTCGATGAAGCGCGTGACGTTTTCGATCATGACAATCGCATCGTCCACGACGAATCCGGAGGCTACGGTGAGGGCCATCAACGACAGGTTGTCGAGGCTAAAATTGAAGGCATGCATGACGGCGAAGGTACCGATCAGGGACAGTGGCAGGGCGACCGCTGGTATAAGGGCGGCCCGAGCGCTCGGTAGAAACGCAAATATCACAAGAATGACAAGAATGACAGAGGTCGCAAGTGTGAGTTCCACGTCCGCGACTGAGGCTTTGATGGTCGCTGTGCGGTTGGCAACGATATGCACGTGAATATTGGGCGGCAGCGACTTTTGCAGAGACTTAAGAGCCGTCTCTACGCGGCTCACGGTCTGGATGATATTGGCATTCGGTTCGCGTTTTACATTGAGAAGTACGGCCGGTGTGCCGTTGTAGGTCGCAGATGCGATGCTATTTTGGAGGCCGGAGTGAACCGAACCGACATCCGCTAAAGTGACGGGCGCTCCGTTTACGGACGCGATGACGACATGGCGAAAGCTGCGGGCGGTCGGCAACTGATCGGTCGCGCCTAGGGAAAAGGCCTGATTACGGCCCTCAAAGCCCCCTTTGGGGCCATTTTGGTTGGCGTTACTGAGGGCTATGCGGACGGCCTCGAGCGAGAGACCATAGGCTGCAAGTCGCGTCGGGTTTAGGTGAATCCGCACCGCTTTTTT
>JAJYPQ010000106.1 GCA_021795255.1 Pseudomonadota bacterium | reverse complement strand
TGACACGCGCACGGGCGATGTCTTTGTCAGGGTACCCCATGAAGAGGTGGGGTGTCCTATCCACCTGCGGTTTCTCGACTCGGCCCCAGGCGATCCTGAGGGTGTCCTCACCTACGACGTCCGGACATTTCTACGCCTAGTGGCGACGGGCGTCCTGGAAAGCATCCCCTGTCATGTCATTTACGACTCCTGACAAATTGCCCGGGGGTGCCTGTATTTCGGGCAGCCCGCCGTCCCGGCGTCCTCCCTCGGGTGGCAGAGCTTATCCCCAGACCTATCCCCGGAATCTGTGGATAACGTGCAACACCAGGGGCCGCGATACAAAGCCGCCCATCGCCAGGTACGCTATTCTCGCGTAACATCACCTCGTGCGAGGACACGGTAATGATCGTTTTCACTATCGGCTATGAAGGGCTGAGCATTGACAGGTTTCTGTCACTGCTCGCGGAACACGGGATCGACACCATCGTCGATGTCCGTGAGTATCCCGTGTCGCGCAAGCCTGGCTTCTCTAAGAAAAGTTTGGCGGGCGTGCTTCACCTCTCCGGTCAGAAGTATGTCCATATGAGCGATCTCGGCTGCCCGAAGCCGATCCGCGATCGTTACCGCGAAGACCGCAACTGGAAGCGTTACACCGAGGCCTTCCTGAGGCACCTCAAGACGCAGCACTCCGCGATCTCTGAACTGTCAGAGTTGGTGAGCACGGCGACCTGCGCGTTGTTGTGCTACGAGGCCGACTTCAATTTTTGCCATCGCTCTATGGTAGCCAATGCTGTGCGCGACTATTGCGGCGCGCACGTCAAGCATATCAAGGCTGCGGATGCTAGAACAACGAGCCCTGTCTCGCGTCAATTGGCTTTTATTTAGGGAAGAACAGGCTGATGAGGCATCTGTGTCCGCTAGGCTGGAGTTTAACGATCGTTGTAAACAAAGGTCACCAATCCGGACTTCCGTACACGCAGAGAACAAGTAAGAAATCGGAATATGCATACGGCGGAACCTGGCATCCGCACATGCGGACTTGAGGGCTGAAGGGGTGGACAGAACCCGATACACCGTCCCGCAGTTGGCAGCAATGAACCACATCGCAGGGAACCTACAACTCATTGCCTGCGCAGGGTCGGGCAAGACCGAAGTCGTAGCGCAGCGCGTCGTAAGCCTATTGCGACCATTAGCAGGTGGTGGTGCTGGATGCGCACCAGAGAATGTCGTCGCGTTTACCTTCACCGACAAAGCAGCGGCCGAGCTCAAGGAACGTATTCATACCCGGTGCCGTGAACAGCTAGGGGATGTCATTGGTCTCGCGGACATGTATGTCGGCACGATTCATGGCTACTGCCTAGAGCTGCTGAAGTTCGAGGTGCCGGCCTACATGAAGTACGAGGTACTCAACGAGGTTCAGCAGGCCCTGTTCATCGACCGTCACTCGAAAGCATCAGGGCTGACGCAGTGCACCACGCTGAATGGGGTGGCGCTCAAGCGCTACACCGACACCCGACATTACGTTTCCGCCTTGGGAATCTTGCGCGAAGACTTTGCGCTCGATCCGACCAAGCTTGCAGGGAACACCGTGGCGGCTCACCTTGGGACTTACGAGCACCTGCTGCACCAGAAAGGTTATCTCGACTACTCAGGCATCCTCAAGGAAGCGGTGGAAGAGCTACGAGAAAACCGTGGGCTGCGGGAGCGGCTAGCGGCTCGGATCAAACATGTCATTGTCGACGAGTATCAGGATATGAATCCTGTGCAGGATGCCGTGGTCGAGGAATTGCACAAGCTCGGTGCTGGAGTGTGCGTAGTTGGCGACGATGATCAGACTATCTACCAGTGGCGCGGGAGCGACATCCAGAACATTCTAAGCTTCGAGCGCAGGTACAAGGATGTGACGCAGGTCCGATTGGAAGACAATTTCCGGTCGAGCGAAGGTGTTGTGGCAGTTGCACGCGAATTCGTTCGGCAAATCGTACGGCGGCTACCCAAGGAAATGAAGGCTACACAGGCACAGGTCTATGAGCCGGGAGACATCGTGGCGCTCGGATTCACGTCGCCACAGGAAGAGGCCAAATATATTGCCGGGACCTGCCGCGCATTGCGCGGAACAGCGATCACGGAAGATGGTACGGATCGCGGTATCTCGTGGTCGGACATGGCGGTGCTGCTTAGGTCAGTGCAACGCGATGGCGCGCCGATCATGGAGGCCCTCGACGCCGCCGAGGTGCCCTACGTCATCACAGGAATGGATAATCTTTTTGAAAAAGAAGAGGTGGAGGCGGCGCGGCAGCTTTTTTACTACCTTGCCGAGGAATCAGACGAGGCGGCCGTCCGGAGCGCGTGGCAGTTGGCCGATCTTGGGATCGCGCCAGAGGCGCTGGATGCCGCCATCGCAGCGGTGGCCAAGGCGCGCGCCGACATGATGAGCGCTACTATCGGTCAGTTCAAGGTCTACAATTTGCAGCGTCAGTTCGTGGCGTTTCTCGAGAACACAGCGCTGCGTGAGGAACGGGTGCCAGGTGGCAGAGGTGAGGTGGTTTTCTACAACCTCGGCAAGTTCAGTCAGGCAATCTCTGACTTCGAGAGCATACACTTCCACTCGAGCCCGGTTGAGAAGTACAAGAGTTTCGCCGGCTTTCTGCGTTACCACGCCGAGCACGCCTATCCAGAGGGATGGCAGGACAGCGCTTTCGTAACCCCGGACGCAGTCCGCATCATGACGGTGCACCAGGCGAAGGGCCTGCAATGGCCGGTAGTATTCATCCCGCAACTTGTAAAAAACCGGTTCCCCTCCAAGAGCAGCGGTGGCCGTACAGCATGGCATCTGCTCCCGGCTGACGCATTTCTAAATGCGGCACGTTACCGCGGCGGACTTGAGGACGAGCAGCGGCTCTTCTATGTGGCTGCCACCCGGGCGCAAAAGTACCTGCACATGAGTTGGGCACCACATGATGGTAACTGTGCCGCCCAGGCGCCCTCAGACTTTTTCAATGAAGTGTTGGCTTCTAAGTACGTCAAGCGCCGGCCACAAGACTACATCGATCGCAAACGACTTGATCCGAAACCGAAGGCATCGGTCGCCAACGTCACACTGTCGTTCTCGGACGTGAAGTACTTCTTCGAGTGTCCGTATCAGTTCAAGCTGCGAATTCTATATGGATTCAACGCGCCACTAGACGAAGCCCTCGGATTCGGCAAGTCGCTTCACGACGCGCTTGCTGAAGTACACGCTCGCGCGCTCAGAGGTGAAGCAATTGATCCTGGCGAAGCACAGGCGCTGGTCGAGCGTCATCTGCGCGCACCCTATGCCTATCCGGCATTACGTGAACAATTGCGTGGTGCGGCCGAAAAGGTAATCGCGGGCTACATCAGGAAGAATGCCGCCGAGTTCAAAAACCTGGAGTTCTCCGAGAAGGTGATTGAGATAGCGCTGGGAGACGGCGTCGCGGTGGCAGGTCGGATCGATCTGGTGCGGCGGGTGGATACCGGTGAGGTGACGATCGTGGATCTGAAATCAAATGATCGGGCACAGGCTGAAGCGGTCACCGAGACCCAGCTTCACATTTACGCGCTCGGCTACCGTGAGCTCACCGGCCGAGACGCGGACTATGTGGAGATCTACGAGCTGGACGAACAAAAGCAGAAGAGGCGGTCTGTAGATGATGATTTTATCGAGGATGTAAAACGCGACGTGCGGGCGGCGGCGGCTGCATTGCGGCAAAACGTGTTGCCGGCCAGCCCGGGGAAGAAGACGTGTGGGCAATGTGACTACATCAACCTGTGCTCGGCCGCGATCCAGAAATGATAAGGGATGGGGATGAATCTTAAGAAAGCATTGCTCAAATCATTGGAACCGGAGCAGATCAAAGAGCTGTGTGAAGAGATTGGCGTCGACGCCGATCGGCGATCGCGCGACTCGATGGCCGATGCGCTCGCCAGCGCCAAGCGCGCGAAACCGGAGCACCTGATTGAGAAGCTCAATATGGCGCAGTTGCGCAACGCGCTCGGTTCATTGGGCCAGTCGACGCATGGCAAGAGGGAGGAACTCGTCGAACGGCTGCTTCACAGCGGCAACGGTTCATCCGGTGTGGTCAAGGATGAGATATCTGAGATGCAGGCGCAGGACGATAGCGTTTCCGATACCGCTGCGCAGTACCGCCACCGCGATCAGGCTGTGCAGCGACCGGATGCGGGGGTACAAGACCAGTTTCAGGCCACGAGGGCTCCAAAAACCTACCGGTATGACAGTTCACTCGACCCGGCGCTGTCGTGGGACGAGCAGCGTGAACGTGATCTCGGTGAATGGTTGCTCGGCTTAATTGTTCGCGCGGGCAAGGAGGGCGAAAGCGCGGTGTTCGGTGAGCCTCAGGAGTGGAAGGGCGGCGCGGTGCGGGTCACATCCATCGCCGACGCGGCGCGTTTGCTGCAGGACATCTCCAGTCCATACTTGAACTGGGCTGGTAAGGCGGAGCGGCGTGAGATCCGGGTGCCGACAGTGCCGTTATTCGTGCATGAGCGGCATTCTACCAAGGCCATTCTGGATGGGATAAGACACCGCAAGGCACGTGGCCAGACGCTCGACCTGTTTGGCGACTCGCACATGGACATCCGCGAGAACCTCGAGGCGTATGAACACAAGGGTCCATGGCAAAACCGGATGATCCTGGGCGATTCACTCGCGGTGATGAACTCGCTGCTCGAGTTCGAGGGGCTTGGCGGCCAAGTGCAAATGATTTACATCGATCCGCCGTACGGAGTGAAGTTCGGCAGCAACTTCCAGCCGTTTGTGCGTAAGCGAGCAGTGAAGCACGGGGGCGACGATGACATGACTCGCGAACCGGAGATGGTGAAGGCGTACCGCGATACGTGGGAGCTAGGATTGCATTCGTATCTTACTTACCTTCGCGACAGGCTATTGCTAGCAAGAGAACTATTGCATGAGAGTGGCAGTGTATTTGTGCAAATTTCAGATGAGAACTTACATCACGTGCGAGAGGTTATGGATGAAGTATTTGATGAAGGAAATTTCGTTTCGCTGATCTCGTTTGCCAAGGCGGGTGGAGGACTAGAGTCCACAACGCGGGTGTCAACTCGTCTCGACTATCTCCTCTGGTACGCAAGAAGGGCGCCCAGTTTGAAGTACCGACCCCTCTTTGAAATGCGTTCGGATCCAATCTCTGATGGATTCGACATGCTCGAGCGAACCGATGGAACCAGAAGGCGTGTTACGAAAGAAGAAAGATCAGGGGAAGTCGAACTCCCGAACGACGCACGCCTTTTCGGATCAGTGACGTTTTCTAAGCCAGGACCGGGAGTTAAGTACGAGGTCGAGCTGAATGGAAAGATCTTCACATCGGGACGTCGCTGGTGGGGAATTCCAAAGGTCTCGCTAATGAAGGTTATAGCCGCTGGGCGGACTGTAACGACGGAGAACGAGATCCGTTTCGTAAAGTACTTTAGTGACTTTCCTTTTAGATCAATGAGCAACTTGTGGGACCGACTTGGGGGTGCGGCTAATCCGATCTACGTTGTACAAACAAACCCGACGGTTGTTCAACGTTGTCTAATGATGTGTACTGAGCCAGGCGACCTCGTGCTAGATCCAACTTGCGGTTCAGGAACCACTGCATATGTTGCAGAGCAATGGGGCCGCCGCTGGATCACAATTGACACGTCTCGTGTACCGCTCGCTTTAGCACGGCAGCGTCTGCTTACTGCTACTTTTCCCTACTACGAACTCAAGTCTCCGCAGTCCGGCCCCACGGGCGGTTTTGTGTACAAGCGGAAGCAGAACCGCAAGGGAGAAGAGGTTGGAGGACTTGTGCCACACATCACGCTGAAGTCGATTGCTAACGACGAGCCACCGACTATTGAGGTACTGGTTGATCGGCCGGAGGAAGTGCCCGGCGTCACGCGCGTGTCCGGACCATTCGTTGTCGAGGCAACGATCGCACCGGTGCAGCCGCTTGAAACCGGTGTTAACGCTGGCGCTACCCAAAGCGAGGTTGCCACACATATCCAGCGTATGACAGAGGTACTGCGACAGTCTAAGACTTTACATTTGCCAGGCAACCGCGAACTTGCCTTGGCTGGGGTTCGGCGTACCGTTGACACCGAGTACCTGCACGCCGAGGCGAGGGAAGGCGACAAGAGAATCGCGATCGTCTTCGGGCCGCAGGACGGCGCGGTGTCGGCGTCGCTCGTCTATGAGGCCGCTCGTGAGGCGCACTTTCTTAAGTACGATCTACTCTACTTCTTTGGTTTCGCAGTTGAGCCGAACGCACGCAGTATGATCGAGGACGCCAAACTGCGCATTCCAGCAGCCTATATAGCCGTAACACCCGACGTTGCGATGTCTGATTTGCTCAAAACCACGCGCGCCTCCGAAATTTTCTCCGTTACCGGCCTGCCGGACTTCAATATCCGGAAGTCGAAAAAGAAGGGGGCCGACGGGCAACCACTGTACGAGGTAGAGCTGAAGGGGTTGGACCTTTTCGATCCCGAGTCACTCGAAACTGAATCTGTAGGAGGCGAGAATGTGCCCTGCTGGATGCTGGATTCAGACTATGACGGACTTAGCTTCTACGCCACGCAGGTGTTTTTCCCAAAGACTAGTGCCTGGGACAACCTGCAGCGGTCACTGAAGGCTACTTTTGATGAGACGGTGTGGAGCCACTTGGCAGGTACGGTAAGTGAGCCCTTCGCGCTCGGGAAGCGAAAACGCGTAGCTGTAAAGGTGATCGACGAACGTGGCAACGAGCTGATGCGCGTCCTCGACGTGGCGGAGTGATCAGTATGGCGACGCACATCAACGCCGTTGAGAATCCGATTATCAACACACCCTACGAAGAGCCGAAGCAGCACTGGCACATCGAGGAAGGCAAGGCGCCGCAGAAACGGCCGGGCCGGCGCCTGGCGAGCTACTTTCTTCGCGTGCCGGAACGCGCTGCCCGCGGTCGCCGCGCAGCCGGTCAGGTCGAGATATTCGATGAAGATGTTAAGGGCACTGAGTACCTGCTCGACTTGGCGAATCTGCTGCGCCAGCGGGTGCAGGATTGGCGCAAAAGAGAGTACCAGGGTGCCACGAAAGTAACCCGTGAGTTGATCGATCTCTGGCGCGCACCCGATCGGGTGCAGCCACTTTTCTATGCCCAGGTTGAGGCGGCAGAGACGGTGATCTTCCTGGTCGAGGGGCCCCATGACCTGAGGCAAGGCATCGAGGTGCCGCTCGATGAGCCCGGACCGGCAGCAAAGCAAGCCGGCTACCGTGCCTTTCAGCGTTACGCGCTCAAGATGGCGACTGGCTCTGGAAAGACCACTGTCATTGGCATGCTGGCCGCATGGTCGATACTCAACAAGGTTGCGGATCCTCAAGCGCCGGGGTACTCGGACACGGTGCTGATCCTCTGCCCCAACATCACGATCCGCGATCGCCTTCAGGAGCTCAAGCCCGAGCTGGACGAATTGTCGCTCTATCGAACGCGGGAGCTCGTTCCAGTTCACCGGATGATGGACTTACGGCGCGGCGAAGTCTTCATTACTAACTGGCACAACCTGGAGCGTCGCGAACTCAGTGACGTCAACGGCCAGTCGGCCCGGGTAGTTAAGCGCGGTTTGCCGGTCGAAACACTTCGGACAATCAAAGTGTCGGCAACTCAATCGGCGGACGAAATCCAGCACCAGGCCACCGTGGGCGCATTCCGAATTGTAAGCGTGGAAACGAAGCGTGATGGTACGCCCAAGGCGTTCACTGTCAAGGAGACCCGATACTTCGAGAGTGACGCCGCGTTCCTGCAGCGGATACTTGGCGGACGCAAAGGCCGTAGTTCCGCGATCTTGGTGATGAACGACGAAGCGCATCACGCCTATCGCCGAGGCGCGGTCGATGAGACGGATCAGTATGCAGTCGACGAGGAGACCGCCGAAGCGGACGCGCGCGAGGCAACAATCTGGATCGAGGGACTGGATCGGATCAACAAGGCGCTAGGTGGGCGCGGTAATGGGATACGCTTCTGCGTGGACCTGTCGGCGACCCCATTCTATATTCAAGGCAGCGGCAACGAAGTGGGTAAACCTTTCCCTTGGATAGTGTCGGACTTCAGTCTGCTCGAGGCGATCGAAGCAGGTCTCGTCAAGGTGCCGCAGTTACCAACCGAGGATGGTACCGGTGGGGAGGTGCCGCGGTACTTCAATGTCTGGCGTTGGGTACAGCGACAGGCGCAAAACGACGGGCATATCGGGCCAGTGACGGTGGCTGAGGTGATGCGCTATGCGACCTCGCCGATCGTCACCCTCGCGGCGAGCTGGCGAGAAACCTACGCAAAATGGAAGGAGCACTTCGCGCAGGGTAATCGCAAGCAGGATGTACCGCCCGTGTTCATCATTGTGTGTCGCGATACCACCATCGCAAAAGAACTCTATGCATGGATAGCGGACGGCAGCGCACAATACGGCGCCGGCGTGCCAGAGTTCCGGAACGCATTCGGTCGCGAGATGACGATCCGCATCGACAGCAAAGTCGACGAGGACATCGCCACCGGCGGCAGCCAGGACGAAACGCGGCGGCTGCGGTTCGTGCTTGAGACGATCGGCAAGACGGAGTGGGCGGGCAAGAAAGTGCCGGAGGAATACGCAGCTCTAGTCGAGCGCAACAACCGCAAAGCACTGGAGGATGAAGACAGCAGACGGGTCATCTTAAACCCCGACGTGCCACCGGGGCGAGACGTGCGTTGCATCATATCCGTGTCGATGTTGTCAGAAGGTTGGGATGCCACAACGGTGACGCACGTAGTCGGGCTACGGCCGTTCGGTTCGCAGCTTCTTTGTGAGCAGGTAGTTGGACGTGCACTTCGCCGCACATCTTATGTAGTGGATCCCGAAACCAATCTCTTCACAGAGGAGACAGCACAGATCTTTGGGGTACCTTTTGAGCTCATCCCATTCAAGGTCGAGGGCGGCAAGCCTCAGCCGCCATCGCCGCCAGCAAATCATGTCTATGCCGATCCGGAGTGCGCCAAGTACGAGATCGAGTTCCCGGTTGTTGAGGGCTATCAAGACCCGGGAGTTATTGAGGTGAAAGTGAACTGGGATCGTGTTGGGGAGCTAGTGCTCGACCCGGATGAGGTTCCGGACGATGTGCTCCTGCGGGGTCTGACCGCACAGGACGGGCGTTTGATTGCATTCGGCCCCGGTGCTGCGGTGAGAGTAAATCTGGAGGCTTGGCGTAAAGGGGTTCGGACGCAGCAGGTAGCGTTCGAACTGGCGAAAGTCCTAACGGAGAAGTGGAAGGCGGACCGAGGGGACTCGATTCCGGCACATCGATTATTTCCGCAGATGCTTGGGGCCGCGACACGCTTCATTGATCAGCATGTCGAACCAATCAAAACGCGCGCAAAGCAGGATTTCGCGCTCAACCCATACTTCGGAAAGGCGATCGCGATGCTGCTCAATGCCATGGAGTCTGTGGACGGGGGCGGCGCGAGTCAGGAGAAGGCGATTCTGGCGCCCGGGGCCGCGGCCACCCGCTCCACCCGGTTTGTGGACTTCCATACTGGTAAGGCCTTGCACGACGTCAGGAAATGCCATCTTAATGCTGCTGTGTTCGATTCGGACTGGGAACGCCAGGCCGCTGAGCTTCTCGGCGCGCACGCGACGGTCGAAGCCTGGGTAAAGAACGACCGACTCGGGCTCGTCGTTCCATACCGAAAGGACGGCGTCTCTAGGAAGTACCTACCAGATTTCATAGTGGAACTGAAGAACGGCGGCCGGCTACTCGTCGAAATAAAAGGACAGATTGGGGATGCCATGATCAAGAAGGCTGCAGCGGAGCGCTGGTGTCGCGCGGTAACAAATGACGGACGATTTGGACGATGGGAGTACCGCCTGTGCTTTGGGGCCGGAGAGCTGGGTACTGTTCTGGATGCCTTGGCGCAGGAACATGGCCGCGCGCCAGCCTGATCTTGACGGGCCGATGCTCACGAGCAGGTTTCTCGGTAATCGAGAGACCGGCTTTGTCTACGAAAATAACGCCTGTGGCCGAGGTTACCAGCGGGGGAAGATAAGGCCAGCATTGGACCTTTTCGAGCATGTAGCTGGTTCCGTCTATTTGGCAATAAAACCGTCCACGACGGACCCTTGTTGTTGGGTCATAGGAGTCCTCACGAAACACGACAGGCTGCAGATTGGTATCCCATAGAATCTGTGCGGGGGAGACGATGGGTCTCGGAGAAATCGCGCGCAAAGAATTGCCGTCGCCTTCGTAGTAGTCGCCCGTATTGGGTCGCGCCAGAATAACGCAGCTGTTGTTGATCATGTTGGGGGTATCCTCCCATTCCACCCACTCCTCAATACACCCGCATCTTCATCACCACGACCCCCACGATCACCATATCCGCGGTAACCGGAAGAATGTGGTAGCGGCGATTCGCCGGCTTGAGGTATCGCTC
>JAJYPQ010000105.1 GCA_021795255.1 Pseudomonadota bacterium | reverse complement strand
AAGCGCGCCGGATTGAATCCCGACTTCAAAGGGGCCCATTTGTTGAGGCATTCTCTTGCCACCCACATGCTGCGCCGGGGCGCCTCTCTGGGCGAGATCGGTCAACTGTTGCGTCACCGGCAGCCCACGACGACGCAGATCTACGCCAAGGTTGACATCGAGGCGCTGCGCCATATTGCCCTGCCGTGGATGGGGGATGCGTCATGAGCGCCTTACACACCGCGTTCGATGAGTATCTCGCCGTGCGTCGCGCCTTGGGATACCAACTGCGCCTGGAAGGACGACTGTTGCGGCGATTCGTCGACTTCGCCGAACGCTCGGGCGCCGATTACATCACCACCGAACTGGCCTTGAGGTGGGCCACCCAACCGGCCCAGGCCCAGCCGTCTCAGTGGGCCAACCGCTTAGGGATGGTGCGTCGTTTTGCGCGCTACTGCCTTCCCTATGATCCGCGCACCGTGGTGCCGCCGCCTGATTTGCTTCCCCACCGGTACCGGCGGGTGGCACCCTATCTCTACCGTGACGAGGATATCCTCCGGCTGCTCAAAGCGGCACGGCAATTGCCCTCCGCGATCGGCTTGCGACCACACACCTTCGCCACGCTCTTTGGGTTGTACGTCGCCACCGGTCTGCGGGCTCACGAGGCGTTGCATCTTGATCGGGACGATGTGGACCTCGTCCATGGTGTGCTGACGATTCGGGACACCAAGTTTGGAAAGACCCGCTATGTCCCCTTGCATCCTTCCACGCAACGCGCCTTGCAGCGCTACGCCAAGCTTCGAGATCGCTTGTGTCGCTCCCCAGGCAGTCCCCGCTTCTTCCTCTCCGACCATGGAAACGGCGTAACGTACGACACGCTGCGGTGGACGTTCGTCAAGGTGTCTCGCCAGAGCGGCCTGCGTGGCCCAGGGGACAGGCACGGACCCCGTTTGCACGGGTTTCGTCACAGGCTCGCCATCCATACCCTTCTCAGGTGGTATCGACGCGGTGTCGACGTCGAGCGTCATCTGCCGGAGCTTTCCACCTATTTGGGGCATGCCCATATTACCGACACACAGTGGTATTTGACGGCAACGCCGCAGTTGTTGCGCTACGCTCTCAACCAAGTGGAGAGATCCGAGCGGAGGACCCGTTTATGAACGCAGCCAGCCCCTTTCCTACGCTATTGGAGTCCTTCTTCCTGGATCGGCTGATACGACAGCGGCAGGCCAGTCCCCACACCATTGCCAGCTATCGCGATACCTTTCGCCTACTGCTGCAGTATGCGCAACAGCAGTTGCGCAAGGCGCCCTCGGCGCTGGCGGTGTCCGACTTGGATGCGGCGTTTATCGGCGCGTTTCTCGATCACCTTGAGCAAGAGCGCGACAATAGCGCCCGCAGTCGCAACGTGCGTCTCGCCGCCATCCATTCCTTCTTCCGCTATGTGGCGTTGCACGCACCGGAATACAACGCCGTGGCGGCGCGTGTGCTCGCGATGCCCAGTAAACGCACCGTGCGTCGACCGATCTGCTTCCTGACACCAATCGAAGTGGAGGCCTTGCTCGCCGCGCCCGACCTCGCCACCTGGAGCGGACGGCGGGATCGGGCATTGTTGCTGCTTGCCGTTCAGACGGGGCTGCGCGCAGCCGAACTCACCGGCTTACGCTGCGAGAACATCGTCTTCGGCGCCGGGGCGCACGTACAGTGCTTGGGCAAGGGACGCAAGTCCCGATGCACCCCGCTGCGCAAAGAGGCCATCACGGTCCTGCGGAGTTGGCTACGGGAACGTCAGGCGCAACCCTCCGATCCGGTCTTCCCTACCACGCGGGGTCAGGCCTTGGGGCATGACGGCTTGGAATACCTGCTGAACAAACATCTGGCCGTCGCCCGCCGTCGCTGCCCCTCATTGACCCAAAAGCGCATAACGCCTCATTCCCTGCGGCATTCGCTCGCGATGAGCCTTCTTCACCACGGCGTCGGCACGTCCGTTATCGCATTGTGGTTGGGCCACGAGTCGGTAGAAACCACCGCGATATACCTGCAGGCCGATATGCAGCTGAAAGAACAGGCGCTGGCGAAGACCACAGCCACTCCCCAGTCCCGCGCCTCTCGCTATCGGCCCAGCGATCGTGTCCTGGCCTTCCTGAACTCCCTCTGATTATTCCGCCATCATGCGCTCCCGATCACGTGATTCTCCGGGAAATCTACACTTGGCTTACTCGTTGCCGGAATAATCCTGGTGCCGGAATTATGCCGAAGATCGTAAATCCGCGGAGCGGGGTGGCCGCCGCGGACAGGCCACTTCAGCGCCGTTCGCAAGAGCCGAAAAGCGTACTCAACGCTGCCAGTCGACGCCGGTCGACCATAGTCGAAGACGAAGAACGCCTCGGCGTTGACGGCAAGGGCATCCTGATCGCGCCGCTGCGCGTAGCGTCGCAGCGCCTGGGCGACAGAGACATGCAGGGGCACCCATCGTGATTTTAAAAACTTGGCGCGACGTATGTGTAGCAAATGCCGTTCGAGGTCGACATCCGAACGCCGCAATCCTGTGGCCTCGGAAATCCTGAGGCCCGTCGCCGCGATGAGTCCGAAAATCGCCGCACAGCTGGCGCCCCGTAAGCCACCCGGTGGGTAGAGCCGCGGGCATGCCGCCAACAGGCTTCGAATCTCGGAGTCTGTAAAAATATGCGGGGTCAAACGACGGTGCGCGCGCCCAAAGAGCCCTCTGGGCGGAACCTCTGTCGCCGGATCAAACTGTTGGCAATAGCGCGCAAAGGGTCGCAACACTTCGATACGGCGCGCAGCCGTCAACGGCCTGTGGCCGCGTGAATCGGTGGCCCAACGCATCGCCAGCTTTACCGTTAACGGGCCCCGATGACGGGTTTGCTCGGCAAAGGCGGCGAACCGTTTGAGCTGGTACCCTTCGGTTTGCAACGCAAAGCCCGCCTGCCGACGGCTCGCGAGATACGCATGAATCCGAGTAGTGAGTGTGTCGGAGCGGCTCATGTTTGCCTCCCAGGCCAAGGTAGGGCCACGCGCGCCAGGGCGGGCAAATGGACTTTGGCGTAAATCGTTGTGGTATCGAGGTTGCGATGGCGCAGGAGGTCAGCAATCTCTTTGAATGGCGCACCGCCTTGCACCATACGACAGGCAACGGTATGTCTCAGGATGTGAGTCCCGCGGATACGCCGTTCCAGTCCGCACCGTTTAGCGGCGTAGCGCACAGCGTTGCGGACGATATCCAGGTCGGCTGGCGCATGGTTGGGCGGGCGATGACGCACGAACAGCTCGCGCCGGCTCGTCTGCGGACGTCCCGCCCGCAAGTAGTCTGTGATGGCATGGCCGGTAGCCTCGGGCAGCGGGAGAATGTCGATACGCTTACCCTTGCCGTGGATGCGCAGAGTCCCTGCTTGCCAATCCACGTCGTCCAACTGCAAATGGGCCACTTCTGCGCGTCGCAATCCCAAATCGATCAGGCAGCGCGTGATCGCATAGTCCCGTTTGCCGGTCGCAGTGCTGCGATCGAAGGCGCTGAGCAGCCGCTTGATCTCGGTTGCCGAAAGACATTGCGGCAACCGCGCCAGTCGCCACTGGGCAACTTGGGGCAGGACGGCGATGAGGGACTTCATCGGCTTGCCCTGAATCGCCTTGAATCGGAAGTAGCTTCGCAGCGAACTCCTTGCCGCCTTAATCGACCCCGGCGCCCATCCTGCTGTATAGCGCGTCATGAAGCGCGCCACATCGACCGGCGTAAGCGCGCTGACCGCTATCGGTCCAACACCAAAACGGTCGGTCAAGAAACCCAGCAGATGCCGCATATGCACTCCCCGGGTACTGGCCGCCAATCCGCGTACATCCGCCAGGTGACCGTCGAACGCTTCAAGTTCGGCTGCGATAGCCGCTGGAATCGTAGATATCTTCTGTGGACAGGCCTCATCTCTCCTGAGCATATCGAGAAAATGCCGAAGGGCAGGTCTGACATCGATTCGCGTGCGCCGACACCGCGATGCACATCGACAATGGGGCAAATGCTGGTCAAGGAACCGATCGATTAGCGCCTCGCCGAAGTCGGCCACACCGGCACGTTGCTGTGCGAACCAATGGGCAAAATGCGCGACGCTTCCAAAGTACCCCGTGACCGTTGCAGCCGCATAGCCGCAGCTAGCAAGATATTGGACGTAAGCATCCGCATAACGGTCGAATACTGTATTGCTGAACCACCCTTCACCTGCTCTCTGCGTAGGCCTTGAACGTGTAGGCTTCATCATCACGACTCTCCTTACGGTGATAGCATACCGGAAGGAGAGCACCAAAAATTATGGAAGGCAAATCAATGCAGATCATGGCTCATAGAGGCGGAAACATAGTAGTTCCTGGCAGGCCCTACGCGCAACCTTCCATAATTTCGAACCGTGGATAACGGCGATTATGGAAAGCTTTCCATAATCGCCGCAACTGGCTCTTCCATGACACCGTGGCCGGCGCCCAGGCCTCCGCCAATCTTTATGGCCTGATCGAGACCGCCAAGGCCTGCGGCCTCGAGCCCTATCATTACCTGCGCCGGATCTTCACTGATCTCCCCCGGGCCCGTACCCTCGAAGACTTCGAGGCCCTGCTGCCCATGAACCTTGTCTCCGACCCGACACTGCGCCGGTCCGGCAGCTGATCGCCTCACCGCATCCCGTCGCATCGCACCACCCGTCCTGTCCTCGTCGCTGTGATCTCGAAGAAAGCCTACAGGGCCGAGATCATCGCGGGGAGGGTGGGGTTTATGGAGCGGTTACCGTTAACCCGGTCATTGTCGAGGAAACGGTAGGCCGCTTTCGTATTCGCCCAATCCTGGCAGACCAAAGGAATGCTGTCACCGGGACTGCGCGACAACTGCCCGAGCAAGGCTCGAAATCTCTTGCCTAGCCTTTCATCCGCGAAGACTGCGCCCGACAGCTCCTGATCCACCCAATGGCCATCCGTGTGTCCTTTTATGGCGACCGGCGAACCTCCCAGAACAGGTTTCTTCCGCATACAGACCCCCCCTGAAAGTCGTATACGGACGATTCCTGTCTCACACCTCAGAATGAAACGCAAGATATTATGCTAACTATATAATAATGCGAAAAGAGTTGTGGGTAATTGCAAGGTTTATGGAGCGCTTACGTTTCTATGATCACATGCGACCAGGGAAGGTTGCGGCACCTGGGGACACGAGGCCAGGGTCCAAATACAATAAGTACGGATTTAACTTCACTCGGCTCGGCGTCCGCGTGCCCGCGTTGGTAATCTCTCCCTTTATTCCCGCTGGTACCATAGATCATCGGGCGCATGATCATAGCTCCATCCCGCGGACGGTGGAAAAAGTTTTCAATTCGCAACCTCTGACCAATCGCGACCGCGTGGCCAGCTCAGTCGACGCGCTCCTGACTCTCCCTGAGGCTGGGCGAGATGCGCTGGAAACCCTGCCTCCCCACATTCCACCCAAGCAACCGGTCGAAACGGTGAAGCCAGAAAGTGATTCGGTAGATAATGGGAACCTGCCATTGTTTCTCCATATCGCCATGCGTCACGAGCTTGCGCTTTCTCATCCCGGACAACGGATGGCGGTGCTGGAGCGAGCACAATCGGTGAGAACGAGAACACAAGCGGCACAGTACCTTGCCGAGATCACCGATCGAGTACGTGAAGCCAAGTCGTAGCCGCGGTTAGCTGATGTGTTGACAAGTGGCTTCTGGGGTTCGGTAATGATGTATGACCTTGTGATTATAGACGTGCATCGGCCGCCTAGCCGCCAGCCGGAACCAAATCCAACGTGTGCAAGCCGGCCAATAGCGGAAGTCTAGATAACGGCACCGGTCAGGCACACACTCTTAATCGGCAGGTTGTCGGCCAAAGCCACTCCCGACCACCACGACACAGATATCTGCTGGCTCGCTTAAATCGGCCACTCAACAGAAAGGCACAAATCTTCCGTTCGTCAAGTGAGCGGTTTCCTGACTTCGGACCTGCAGCCTGATACTATAAGCGCAGCCTCCTCTGCCGTCTGCATATATTTCCCCAAAACAGCGGTATCGGTTACACTCCCACGCGGTACATGAAGCAGTACTGCCGAAGCGGCGCCACGTTAGGTACGGAATGCTTGACTTGATTGTTGGCGACGGTGTGGGACTAACAATGGAAGGTCTTATGCAAGCTCCCTACGAACTCACTGACGGTCTAGCAAAGCTTCAACAGATAATCAATGACTGCCCGGAGAGCAGCTGCCATTGGAGCGAAGCCCAAAACCGCTTCCAATTTGTCGATCGTCTTCTCACTGAGTGTCTGGGTTGGGAAAAACCAAACATTAACGTCGAGAGCGTCGACGAGCTGGGAGGCAGATCTGACTATCTTCTTGGCATGCCACCGAAAGCCGTCTTGGAAGCCAAAAAGGAAGCGCTACATTTTGACGTTCCGCCCGTAGGGGGCCCAACTATTACACGAAAGCTCGCACCTTTGCTTAAGTCATCCAAGTCGTTTTCGGATGCGGTACGCCAGGTTATTCCCTATTGCGCGATTCACGGCGCGCAGATCGCCATTGTTTGTAATGGCCCCCAGTTGGCAGTCTTCCAGGGGATTGTTCCGGGTCATTCGCCTCTTGAAGGGGAATGCTATTTCTTCGATGGCTTCAATTCATACCTAAAGAACTTCACAGTTCTTTGGAAACTGCTATCGCCTGAGGGGATTACGGAGAACTGCGCCTATCGAGACCTTGCCATTCATCGTACACCTCGTATCCCAGAAAAATGCTCGGCCTCCATTGCCGAACCATACAAGTATCGATATCGAAATACCTTTCAGGAGAACCTTCGGTCGCTATCATCATTATTGCTTGAGGAGATCGAGGACAACCCAGATCTAAAATCGTCCTTCTACAACGAATGTTATGTGCCAATTGAGGCTAACAACCGTCACCTCCTTCAGAGCAAGAATATAATTGAGGCAAGGTATAGGCAGGTCGGAGGCAATGGCATCGCTCCCGCCCCCCTAGATGCGGCAGCATCTGTCAATGAGGCTCGGAGCTTGGCGTTTTCCGATCCGATGATTGGTATCGTTGGATCGCGCCCAATCGTCGTGATTGGTGATGTGGGGGTGGGTAAGACATCATTTTTTGAAAACCTGTTCGAGAAGCTGGATGCGACAGAAAAGGCAAGCACCTATTTCATTCATATAAATCTCGGAACAAAGGCCAATCTTTCCGCTGATATAAAGTCATATGTCCTAACGGAAATTCCCCGGGTACTCAGAGAGAGATATGTGATCGATATCGAGGCTGCGGAATTCGCTAACGCAATATATTACCGAGAGTTGGCCGACTTCGATAAAAGCGTTAAGGGAGCCTGGAAGGGTGTCGACGATGTTGCGTATCAGAAAGAGCGAATTGCTTTCCTTGCGGAGAAGATCAACCAGCGGGACCGGCATCTTCAGGCATCCCTTGGCCATCTCGCTCATGGCCGGAACAAGCGGATCGTCTTGGTGCTGGATAATGCTGACCAACGCAGCTTTCAAGTCCAGCAGGAGACTTTCCTGATTTCTCAGGAATTGGCGACAACACGTAATCTAATCGTCTTTGTTGCATTACGACCAAGCACATTTTATCTCTCAAAAACAACAGGTGCGCTTTCAGCATATCAGAACAAGGTGTTTACTATTTCGCCACCTCCTGCGGACGAAGTAATACAAAAGCGTCTGATCTTTGCGGCGCGAGTCGCAGAAGGTAAAGTGGCGCCTGCTACTTTGTCAGGAATTCGCTTAAGCCTTGGAACCGTTGTACTGTTCTTGAAGGCCATGCTACGATCAATTCGCACGAGCGAGCCAATCAGGCTTTTCCTCAGCAACATTACTGGCGGGAACACGCGGGCCGTAATCGAGTTGATCACCGGGTTCTTTGGTAGTCCAAACGTTGATTCTCAAAAGATAGTTCGCATTGAAGGCAGGGGAGAAGCGTATAAGATTCCCCTGCACGAGTTCACGAAGCATGCACTTCTCGGAGAATATGCTTATTTCAACTCTCATTCGTCACTTGTGGCCTGTAATATATTCGACGTGGGGATGGCTGATCCGCGAGAGCATTTCTTATGTAGTTTAATTATTGCGTTTCTCAGTTCGAATATTGGGAAATTCGATAATGACGGATTCGTGCCTAGCGCCGATATATTGGTCGATATGCTGAAATACGGTTTTGTGGAAGACCAGATTCTATTTGCGGTTAAGCGGTTAGCAAAGAAACGCTTGATTGAAACGCCGCACGCCCATTACCGTGAGATTCAAGTAGAAGATCAAGAGTCGCCAGAGCAGTTTCATTTTCGCGCCACTTCGGTTGGCATTTATCACATCAGATTCTGGACGGGGTCTTTCGCATTTCTCGATGCGGTATGTACGGATACGCCCATATTCGACGAAGACACACGGGGCCTAGTGGCAAGGTTAGCGTCATCGTTTGGAATCGGCGATCGGTATAAAAGGGCAAATGCCTTTAGGAAATACCTTGAGAACCAATGGCATCTTGCTAATTTCGGAGCGCCTTATTACGACTTCGCGGCTCTCATGGGTACGCAGGACGACAGTTTCCTATCAGTAAAGGACGCGGCGGAGCGCACGAAGTCCTAAGAATGTTTGAGATCGGGAGTTTCGGGCGTACGGAGCAATGACTGTTTCGGCCGATTATTCGGAGTGCTCAATTATAGCGGGTAACAAAGGCGGCATGCCTTGTAGGCATTGTGACGTACGGTATCGCAGGGACTGAGGTAGCGACGAGCTCGACATAATTTTTGGAAGTCTGCGGACCCCATTGCCGAACTGCACCCCTACACGAACACCTGCGCGATGTGCGCGGCCTGACTAGCGGGGAGCGCCCTAGCAATGCTCCATGAGCCCGAGACCCAAGTCCAGTGCTATCGGCCAACAACATGGGGTACTGGTAATAACCCTGACCGCAGTTGGCCTATCGCGCCCTCATCTTTAACACGGTCGCGGTAGGAATGCCGATCGCTCGGCACCCCCCGCACAGATCCGGACAGGCGCTGCTAACGCATCCGGCTCCACCCTTGAGTATTTGGCGTCAAAGCGTTTGTAAGGATAAGGATGCACAATCCTGGCCTTCGGTATCCAATGGTCGGCGATCTTGCCGAAGCGTTCCCAGTTGAGCCGCTTGCGTTGACTGCGCCGACCGAGCGCCCGGTACCACCGAAATCGTACCTCGGTGCAGAACAGGCTTAGGGTCGCGCCGTTTAAGGGGACACCAAAGGAGTTCAGGTGGCCTTGAACGACATTCCGAAGCCAGAGGCCCGTGGCACGAACCGGATCGTGGAGACGCTTTTTCAGCTCCTGGCTTATCGCCTTGAGCTTTGCCTGTAGGCGGTCTCGGCGCGTTTTGCGGTGAACCAGGAAACGCCCTTGGCGGCTCACCCCGCAGATGTGCGTAAAGCCCAGGAAGTTGAAGGTCTCGGGCTTGCCGAGGCCCCGCTCCCTGTTCTGCTCATGGGCGAACCGGCCAAAGCGGATCAGCCGGGTCTTGTCGGGGTGGAGTGCGAGACCGAACGCTTGAAGGCGTTCGGCGATCTCGCGCCGGAAGCGCGCGGCATCGTCCGGGTTTTGGAACCCCACGACGACGTCATCGGCGTACCGTACCACCACGATGGTTCCCCGGGCCTGGCGCTTGCGCCATCGCTGTACCCAGAGGTCGAAGGCATAGTGCAGGAAGACGTTGGCGAGGAGTGGCGAAACGACCGCCCCTTGCGGGGTGCCGATCGTCCCGTTGGTCCTGCGTCCTTAGGTCATCTTGCACGCCGATCTTCAGCCACTGGCGTATCAGGCGGAGCAGGCGCCGATCCTGGATACGGTGATTGAGGAACCGGAGTAGCCATCCGTGATCGACGGTGTCGAAGAACTTGCGGATGTCCATGTCCAATACCCAGTTCACCGGCTGGCGCTCGATTCCTACAATCAGGGCATCGAGCGCGTCGTGCGGACCGCGACCGGATTGATCTCCATACGAGAACCCCAGGAAATCGGTTTCGTAGATGGCATTGAGCACCGCCACCACCGCCTGCTGGACGATCTTGTCTTCCAGGCATTAGGCGCGCTGACGCTCGTGTCGGTCCGCCGGACCCCTCATGAGGCCCTCTTCAAGGGCCTCATGGCGGCTTATCATTATCTGGGCTACACGCAGCCCGTGGGCGAACACCTGAAGTTCCTGGTCTATGCCGGGACGCGCCCGGTGGCACTCGGCGCGTGGAGCTCGGCCCCCCGGCATCTGGGGCCCCGGGACCGGTTCCTCGGCTGGTCGCCTGCGGTGCGCCGCCAGAACATCGGCGGCATCGCCTATAACACGCGCTTTTTGATCCTGCCGTGGGTCCAGGTCCCCCACCTGGCCTCGCACGTCCTTGCGCGCATGACCCGCGCGCTCCCGCAGATGTGGGCCGACGCCTATGGCCACCCGGTGTATTGGGCCGAGACCTTCGTCGATACCACCCGCTATCGCGGCACCTGCTACCACGCGGCCAACTGGCAGGTCCTGGGCCAGACCCAAGGGCGCGGCAAGGACGATCAGACCCACCAGGCGAACCGCAGCCTCAAAGACGTGTTGGGCTTGCCGCTGTGCCGGGACTATCGCGCCCGCTTGTTGGGCGTGGCATGAGCGGGCACAAGAAGCGGGCGCGGCCCGCATCGCCACAACGCCTTGCGGTGCCGATCAAGGAT
>JAJYPQ010000622.1 GCA_021795255.1 Pseudomonadota bacterium | reverse complement strand
CGTGCAAATCCTTTGTTACGAGATTCGCCTAAGCGCCGAGGCCGAGAGGCCGTCGGCAGGCAAAAGCGGCGCGGCCCACCAGCCGGCTCCGCAAGAGGCGCTCAACCAATTGATCGATCACCTCGAAAAGGTGCTCATAGATATCGGGTTTTTAGACAGGAGTAACCCTAGGAAGCTGATGCGTCGACTGATACGCTTGTTTCGGCGGGCAGCCCCGGATACCAACGAGATCCTGATCTTGCGGGGGATACTGAGCGCCATCGAAAGGCCTTACCCCCCGAGCGAGTGACGACCTTCGACTCCGCTAGGCTAATACTTGACAAAATTAGTCGGGAATGGCCTAATAAGAGAACTCTTAAAGACGGAAAGGAAAGAGGTCTCGCGTGACCGAGAAAGGCTATTTTGCCAGTATTTTCGCACGTGATCCAGCGGCGCGTTCGCGTTTCGAGATCCTGACGCTCTATCCGGGCGTCCACGCCGTGGGCTTGTATCGCGTGGCCCATAAGCTCTGGCAGCTGCGTGCCCGCTGGCTGGCCCAGGTGGTTGCGCATTTCGCGCGGTTTGTGACCGGCATCGAGATCCATCCGGCGGCCCGCCTGGGGCGGCGCTTATTCATCGATCATGGCTTTGGTGTGGTGATCGGGGAAACGGCCGAGGTCGGCGATGATTGCACCTTATACCAAGGGGTCACCCTGGGTGGCACGAGCTGGCAGCCCGAAAAACGGCACCCGACTTTAGGCAATAACGTGGTCGTCGGGGCCGGCGCCAAGGTCTTGGGTCCCATTACTATCGGAGATGGCGCCCGGATTGGCTCGAATTCGGTGGTCGTAAAGAATGTTCCGGCGGGCGCTACGGTCGTTGGTATTCCCGGGCACGTGGTCGTAAAGCCCGAGGAGCGGGCGCGGTCGCGTGCGGCGCTTGCCCAAAGGATTGGTTTTGAGGCCTACGGTCAGGAAGCGCAGACCCCGGATCCGGTCGCCTATGCCATCGATTGCGTTTTGGACCACTTGCAGGTCGTGGACCGACGCCTAGAGCGGCTGTGCGAGGAGTTGAGGAAAGCGGGTATCCCCTTGAGTCATACGGCCGACGCCCCGGCGGCTACCCGCCCTAACGGGGCCTCCGAGGCCGATCCCACGCCCCGTTAATAGTTGACTAATTTTGTCAGGCATGACAGTATAGAGGCCGAATAGACGAGGATGTGGCCATGAAATTGACGACCAAGGGGCGATATGCGGTAACCGCGATGTTAGATCTCGCTGTACACCAGCAGGATCAGACGGTTGCATTGGCTGATATCGCGTCGAGACAGGGGATTTCGCTGTCCTATTTGGAGCAATTATTTGCCAAGTTGCGCCGCAAGGGTTTAGTCGCCAGTGTCCGCGGACCCGGGGGTGGGTATAGCCTCGCGGTGCCGGCTTCGGGGATTTCCGTCGCCCAGATTGTAGTCGCCATCAATGAGAATATCGATGCGACGCGTTGTGGGGGAGAGGAGAATTGCCAGGGTGAAGAGCGTTGTCTCACGCACCACTTGTGGACGGAATTGAGCCACAGGATCTATGAATTTTTGGACGGGATTACGCTTGCCGATCTGGTAAGCCAGCCAGGGGTGCAGGAGGTGGTGTTGCGGCAAGCAAGGCGTCCTTCAATTGCCGTGGATGTGCCTAATACTTGGGTCTGATGGGAGCCGAAATGAGAAAGCCGATTTACCTAGATTATTCCGCCACGACCCCGGTCGATCCGAGGGTCGCCGAGACCATGTGTCGCTACTTAACCCTAGACGGTGAGTTCGGTAACCCCGCATCGCGCTCCCATGCCTTCGGCTGGCAGGCAGAAAAGGCGGTCGAACAGGCGCGCGCCGATGTGGCCGCTTTGATTCATGCCGACCCCAAGGAGATCGTCTGGACGTCGGGCGCCACAGAATCGGATAACCTTGCATTAAAGGGTGCGGCCCACTTTTATCAGAACAAGGGGCGGCACATCGTCACGGTAAAAACCGAGCATAAGGCGATCTTGGATACTGCCCGGCAGCTCGAACGCGAAGGATTTTCGGTGACCTCCTTGGATCCCGTACCCTATGGACTTGTGGATATGGCGAAGCTCGAAGCGGCCTTGCGTCCGGACACGATTTTGGTGTCTGTCATGCATGTGAATAATGAGATCGGCGTAATCCAGGATCTGGCGGCGATCAGCAAGATCCTGCGCCCGCGGGGCATCATTTTTCATTCGGATGCGGCCCAAAGCGCCGGGAAGGTCGAGGTGGATGTTGCGGCGCTGGGCGTCGATCTCCTGTCTTTGAGCGCGCACAAGGTCTACGGACCGAAAGGCATAGGAGCTTTGTATGTGCGGCGCAAACCGCGGGTACGTCTTGAGGCGCAAATGCACGGCGGAGGCCATGAGCGTGGCATGCGTTCTGGCACCCTCGCGACCCATCAGATCGTGGGTATGGGAGAGGCGTTTCGCTTGGCGCGCGAAGAGATGGTGTCGGAAGCCAAGCGACTGAGT
>JAJYPQ010000104.1 GCA_021795255.1 Pseudomonadota bacterium | reverse complement strand
CGTCGAGGGGGGCGTAGCCCTCGTGTCTGGTGGGGGGTCAGTGTTGGCGTTTTCTTCAGTGCTGGCGGAGGCGGTGGCGCCGGCCTTCGATACGATCGAGCAAATCGATATTGCGGTGCTTTCCGGGAATCGCAATCCGCAAGGGCCTGCCAGCATACGCTCATTGCTTGAGGCCCAGGGGCAAACCGTGCGGATACACGAGCGCGGCCGTTGGCGTGACGTGCCAGGTTTTAGTCGCGCTCGCGCAGTCGATCTCCCGGTGCCGCTTGGCCGACGTCGCCTCTATGCGCGGGATGCGCCGGAGATCGAGATTTTGGGGGCGCGGTACGGCGCCGCGGTTACTTATCGGACCGGGTTTGAGTTGCCGATCTTAAACCGGGGGCACGCGTGGCTCGGCTCTCTGAACCGCTGGGGGCTTATTCGTGACTTGGGGCGCCTTGCCGGGGTTTTGCAGGTGGTGCAGCAGGGGCTACGGGGTTTTGGGCAGGCCGCTTTCGGCCTTACTGTCGTGATGACCGGTCAATCCAAAGGCCGCTTTGTGGCGCGCACCGCGGGGCTTGTGGCGCGTGAAGACGGTCTCTCGATTCGGTGCGTTCCGGCGATCGGACTCGTCCGGAAGTGGATGGCGGGGGGCGCGGAGCCTGGCGCGTTTGCCTGTGCGGGCCTCTTGACGCTTCAGGACCTGACCCACGATCTGAAGAGGCGCGACGTCGTGTTGCAGCTCTCATGAGGCGGCGTCTGGCGGCTTTGGCGATCCTGGGCTTGGTCTTGGGGGGCTGCGGGAAACAGGGTCCGCTTTATCTACCGACCCATAAGCCCCCTTCTCCGCCGCCTTCGGTGCCTCGAGGATGACGGATTTCTCCTACCGGGACGACCGGCTCTTTGTCGAGGGGGTCGCGGTTGCCGATATAGCGGCAAGCGTCGGCTCGCCTTGCTATATCTACAGTAAACACGAGCTCTGTTCGGCCTTCGGATCCTTTCGCGAGGCCTTGGGCCCCGAGGAGGGCCTTATCTGCTATTCGGTTAAGGCCAACGGCAATGTGGCCCTGCTCTCGGTGTTGGCAGGCCTGGGCGCCGGGTTTGATATCGTTTCGCAAGGAGAGCTGGAGCGGGTGGTCGCGGCGGGAGGGGATGCGTCGCGTATCGTGTTCTCGGGGGTCGGGAAGACCGAAGCCGAGCTGCGCCGAGCCCTGGCGCTTGGTATCCAGTGTTTCAACGTGGAATCGCTGCCCGAACTTGTGCGCTTGAACGCCTTGGCCGAGGGGATGGGGCTTAAGGCCCCGGTGTCCCTGCGCGTCAACCCGGACGTGGATGCCCGCACCCATCCGTATATCGCAACCGGCCTTAAAGAAAACAAGTTCGGTTTGCCGATTGCCGAGGCTGTCGCCCTCTACCGCAAGGCCGCGTCCTTTCGGGGCCTGCGTTTCGTGGGCGTGGATTGCCATATCGGTTCGCAATTGACTGAACTGCGCCCGTTCGCTGATGCTCTAGATCGGGTCTTGCCGGAGGTGCGGCGACTGCGGGGGGCCGGCGTGGGTATCGAACATATCGATGTCGGCGGGGGGCTCGGTATTCGTTATCAAGATGAAGCCCCGCCCAGCGTTCAGGCCTATGTCGCCCTGGTCAAGGAGCGACTGGCGGCCCACGATTTGCTCGGAATGAAGCTGCTGCTGGAGCCGGGGCGTGCGATCGTGGCGGCCAGCGGGATTTTGGTGACGCGCATCGAGTACCTGAAGGAGACCGCGGACAAGCGTTTTGCGATCGTCGATGCCGGCATGAATGATTTGATCAGGCCGGCCCTGTATGGGGCGTGGCAGCGTATCATTCCGGTTCGCAAAAGGCCCGATCAGGAGCTCTTGTATGATGTTGTGGGTCCGGTGTGCGAAAGCGCCGACGTCTTGGGGCGGGCACGGGGCTTGGCCGTTACGGCCGGGGATTTTTTGGCGATTTGCGATGCCGGAGCCTACGGGTTTTCCATGAGCAGCCAATACAACGCGCGTCCGCGTCCGCCCGAAGTCCTGGTCGATGGCGAGCGGTTTCATATCATTCGCGACCGCGAGACCTACGAGGACCTGATGCGCGGAGAGCGTATCCCGCAGTTTAGGGGCGACCTATGATCATAGCCCTACCCCCGAAACTCGCTTTTACCAAGATGCATGGCTTGGGCAACGATTTTGTCGTCCTAAACGGCATAAGTCAGGTCCTCGATCTGACGCCAGAACAGGTGCGTTGGATAGCCGATCGCCGTTTCGGGGTCGGTTGCGATCAGGTCTTGATCGTGGAGGCCAGCGCCGAACGCGGGGTCGATTTCCGGTACCGGATTTATAACGCCGACGGCGCCGAGGTTCAGCAGTGTGGTAATGGCGCGCGGTGCTTCGCTCGCTACGTACGCGATGAGGGTCTAGTGTCTAAGGATGTCATAACCGTGCGGACGCAGGGGGGGCTCATCACCTTGCGTTTACTGGAAAACGGCGAGGTTCTTGTGAACATGGGGGTAGTGCGTCTAAATCCGAGCGAGGTGCCCTTTACCGCAACGGAACAGTCGGTCGTCTATAGTTTGGATGTGGCGGGGCGAGATGTGGACGTAACGGTCCTGTCGCTCGGTAACCCTCACGCAGTACAGGTGGTGGCGGACGTCGAGCGCGCCCCGGTGCTGACGGAAGGACCGCTTGTTGAGCGTCACCAACGTTTTCCGGAAGGGGTGAATGCGGGTTTTATGCAGATCGTCGATCGGCGTACGATCCGTCTTAGGGTGTATGAGCGCGGTGCGGGGGAGACCCTGGCGTGCGGGACCGGGGCCTGCGCTGCCGTGGCTGCGGGAAGGCTAAGAGGCCTCCTTGACGATACGGTGGATGTTTATCTCCGTGGCGGTCGGCTGACGGTGAGTTGGGATGGGCGCGGGCCGATCTGGATGCAGGGGCCGGCCTCGCGGGTGTACGACGGACGTTTGAGTCAGTAGGGGCGGGGCCATGAAGCGACCAAATGAAGAACTCTCCTGGGAAGAAGCGGTGGCCCGTTATCTACGCGATAACCCGGACTATTTTCAACGCCATGAAGACCTTTTGGAGAGTTTGCGGATCCCCCACGCGGATCGTGGCGGCACCTCCTCGCTATTAGAGAAGCAGGTGGCCTTGCTGCGGACGCGAATCGCGGCCAAGGATCGAGAGCGGCAGGGGTTTTTGGGGGTAGCACGCGATAACGACGCCCTCGCCGAAAAGCTGCACCGATTGGCCGTAGCGCTAATCGACGCCCCCTCGCTCGACGACGTGTTTGGGTGCGTTTACGATCTTGGGCGCCATGAATTGCATCTCGACCTCGTGGTGATAGCCTTAGGGGTGGATGGTGGGCCTCTCGGAGGTCGCCCCGAGTTCGTGGCCCCAGACGACCAACGCCTTCGTTTGGCCCTGACTCTAGCCCACGAGCGGCCGCTTTGCGGACCTAAGCCGGTGTTGGGGGAGGCGCGTGGTTTATTGGGTGCGCAGGAGTCCGAGATCGGCTCTGTGGCCCTTGTGCCCTTGCGCGACCCCGCTCGTAGCGGAGTTTTGCTCCTGGGGAGCCACGATCCCCAGCGCTTTCCCGTCGGGGTCGGTACGGTGTACTTGAGTCGCTTGGGCGAGCTTGTGATGCGTGCCGCCGCCCGCCAATTGAACCGCTAAAGGCCAGGGTATGAGCGCGGGCGCGTGGCCTCAGGCGATAGAAGACTGTATCGCGAGGCTTCGGTTCGAGCGCCGTTATTCGCCCCACACCATCAGTGCCTATCGGATCGATCTCGAGCGCCTGGCAAGCTACGCCGTTTCGGAGTCGTGTCTGGCGCTTGAGGGGGTGACGCCGGACATGGCCCGTCGCTTCGTTGCGACATTGTATCGCAGCGGGCACCAAGGCCGAAGTATCGCCCGGTCCTTGGCTGCGGCTCGCACCTTGTACCGGGAACTTGGATTCGCGACCAACCCCTTTCGTGGCATAAAGGCCCCGCGCTCTCCCCGGCGCTTGCCGACCGATCTCAGTGTCGATCAACTGCAGGGCCTTTTGCGTGCTCCGCCAACCACCCCCCTCGAGATACGGGACCTAGCCCTGGTGGAACTCTTGTACGGCGCCGGTCTCCGTCTTTCCGAACTTGTCAATCTCCGTCTAACCGAGCTTGATCTGGCCGAGGGTTTGGTGCGCGTAACCGGGAAGGGTAAGCGCGAGCGGCTCGTTCCTATCGGGCGGGCGGCCCGAGAGGCGTTGAAGGCGTGGCTCCTTTTGCGCTCGGAAGGCGAGCCCCTCGGCCCGGTTTTTACCGGGCGTGGCGGCCGGCCTCTGACGGCGCGCGCCGTTCAAAAGCGCCTTACCGTTTTTGCGAGGACCCGCGGGCTGCCCGTTCCGCTCCACCCTCATATGTTGCGGCATTCGTTTGCCAGCCACATTCTCCAGTCGAGTCAAGACTTGCGGGCGGTTCAGGAGCTTCTCGGCCACGCCCACTTAACCACGACCCAAATCTATACCCACCTTGACTTCCAGCAGCTCGCCCGTGTCTACGATAGCGCTCACCCCCGCGCGCGTCGTAAGCCGCGTTGAGGATCTGGTCTCGTTTCTCGATGGCCCCGTGTCCCTCGGAGTTTTTGTCTCTGGTAGGATGCGTCTTGGCAGTTTGGGGCCGTTTTTAAGGCTCGTAGCCGCCTATCGCCGCTCGATGGGTGCTAGCGAACATAGGCTCATGGCCACGGCTCATCTACTGCCTAAACGGCGCCGGTGAAACCAAGGGTATGGCCCCCCTTGATCTCTCGTGCGAGGCTTGTCTTTGCCTTGTCGCGCCTCCACATTAGATGCTCGACCATTCAAGGGGGCGCGGTTGGAACAATTTCACGGAACCACCATCCTGTCCGTCCGACGTAACGGGGCCGTAGTCATAGGCGGCGACGGACAAGTCACCATGGGCCATACCATCATGAAGGCCAACGCCCGCAAGGTGCGCCGGCTATACAAGGATAGTATCGTGGCCGGGTTCGCCGGCGGGACGGCCGACGCCTTCACCTTATTCGAGCGTTTTGAGGCCAAACTCGAGAAGCATCAAGGCCATCTGACGCGAGCGGCTGTAGAGCTCGCAAAGGACTGGCGCACCGATAGGCTTTTACGGCGCTTGGAGGCCCTGCTCGCGGTCGCCGACAAAACCGCGTCTTTGATTCTTACCGGTAACGGCGATGTCATTGAACCGGAGGACGGCCTGATCGCGATCGGCTCGGGAGGGCCTTATGCCCAGGCCGCGGCGCGCGCCCTTCTTGCCCACACCTCCTTGTCGGCGCGCGATGTGGTCGAGAAATCGCTGCATATCGCCGGCGATATTTGTCTTTACACCAACCATAAGCTCTGTATTGAGGAGTTGGGGACGCCCTGATGTCGGACATGACGCCGCGGGAAATCGTACAGGAGCTCGACAAACATATCGTGGGCCAGAGTGCGGCCAAGCGCGCGGTCGCGATCGCCTTGCGGAATCGTTGGCGCCGGGCACAGGTCCAAGACCGGGATCTACGCAGCGAAATTACGCCCAAAAACATCCTCATGATAGGCCCGACCGGCTGCGGCAAGACCGAGATCGCGCGGCGCCTTGCGCGGCTGGCCCAGGCCCCGTTTCTGAAGGTCGAGGCGACTAAATTCACCGAGGTCGGCTACGTCGGGCGGGATGTCGACTCGATCGTTCGCGACCTCGTGGAAATCGCCGTCAAAATGATACGGTCCCAGGAGGTCGAGCGGGTGCGAGCCCAGGCCGAGGACGCCGCAGAGGAGCGAGTGCTTGATGTGCTGGTGCCGCGGGCCCGTGAAAGCGCCTACACGATGGGTCGGTCGGATGCGGATCACGAGGGTGGCGCGGCCCGACAACGCTTCCGTCAGAGACTACGCGCCGGCGAGTTGGATGAAACGGAGATCGAGATCGAGCTTCATCCGTCCCCCGCCGGCATCGAAATATTTGCGCCTCCGGGAATGGAGGAGATGACGAGCCAACTACAAGGGATGTTTCAGAATCTCGGTAATAAGCACCCCAAGCTGCGCAGGGTCAAGGTTCGCGAAGCCATGAAACTGCTTACCGAGGAGGAGGCATCGCGCCTGGTGAACGAGGAGGATCTAAAGGCCCGCGCGGTCGACCGCGTCGAGCAGCACGGGATCGTTTTTATTGACGAGATCGACAAGATCGTGGGTCGTTCCGAGAGTCAGGGTCCACAGGTTTCCCGGGAAGGGGTGCAGCGGGACTTGTTGCCGCTTGTGGAGGGCTCAACGGTATCGACCAAGTATGGGATGGTGCGCACCGATCACATTCTTTTTATCGCCTCCGGCGCCTTCCATGTGTCGCGGCCGTCCGATTTGATACCTGAGCTGCAAGGGCGCCTCCCGATTCGTGTGGAGCTCGATGCCCTCACGGCCAACGATTTCGAACGCATCCTCAAAGACACCCATGCGTCGCTAACCGTGCAGTATGCGGCGCTATTGGCCACCGAGGGACTCATGCTCACCTTTACGCCGGATGGCATACGGCGGATTGCCGAACTCGCCTTCCAAGTGAACGAGCGGACCGAGAATATTGGGGCCCGAAGGCTCCATACCGTTATGGAACGCCTTCTGGAGACCCTCTCCTATGAGGCCCCAGATAAGGGCGGGGCCACAGTGTCCGTGGACGCGGCCTACGTCGATCAGCACCTCGAGGCCTTGGCCGGTAATGAAGACCTGGCCCGCTATATCCTCTAGTATCGCCTGAGCCCAGTCCGCCCAGTCGCTTGGCGGACAAAATCAGGCCGCGACACTACCCTTGGGCGTCGCCGGACCATCGTGCTGCAATAAAGGCACCTTTATGAGGTCTAGGAGAACAATATAGGCCACCGTAAACGCCAGCAGGATGCCTATGTACGACCATGGTATGGGCGCCATTAAGATCCCAAACCGGGCGAGCAGCGAGACCAGCACGACGTCGGAGCCGCTTGCGATCAAAAGATATTTGCCGGGCCGCGACGACCAGAAATAGGAGCGTTCGCGCACCAGAAGCACATTGGCAAGTCCCGAGAAGACGAGCCCTAAAAAGCTCAAGGTCTGAAGGCTCGCAATGGGCAGCGACAGTACGTCCTTGCCGACCATAAAGACCGTAAATATATAGATAAGCCAGGCCACCGCGATAATGACCGAGGTCTTTATGAGGACCTTGACGTTCCAGATATCCGGCTGCTGCGAGACCCGTACATTGTCGTTTGCGATCGACATCGTTACGAAGTCGTTGGCGAACAGCAACAACAATACCAAAAGCGGCGTCACGACAAACTGCCTAAACACGATGAGCCCGAGGCTCAGAAAGACCGCGACCTGTATCGTCTTGACGATCTTGTTCAGGGTATATGTCAAAAGCCGTTGATAGACCCGCCGCCCGGTCTTCACTGCCTCTACCACGCCCTTAAGCCCCGAATCCGTCAGCACCATGCTGGCAGCGGCCTTGGCCACATCCGTGGCGGTCGACACCGCGATGCCGACCTCCGCCTGCTTTAAGGCCGGGGCGTCGTTTACGCCATCACCTGTCATGCCGACCGTGTGGCCGATGTTTTGAAACGTTTGGACGAGACGGTATTTGTCCTCGGGGTAAACCCCGGCGTAAACGTCGCAGATGGTACCGGCTGCGATCTCGTCGCGCCCTCCCATCCGGACGCTTTCCATGCCGAGTTCGGCGGCCACCACGCGGGCGGTCGCCAGGCTATCACCGGTGACCATGCGCACGCGCACACCCAGTCTCTTAAGCTCCGCTATAATAGCGCGCGCCTCGGGCCGTGGCGGGTCCGCCAAGGCCAGAAGGCCTTGGAACCGCAACTCTCCATCGGGACCTGCCGCCACTCCGAGAACCCGCGCCCCGCTCGCCGCAAGATCGGAAATCGCCGATTCCCAAAACGACCCCTCGACGCCGGCCAGTTTCGCGACCACATGGGGCGCACCCTTGATCGCGCGCCACCGCGCGCCTTTATGCATGAACGTGGCCTCGGATCGCTTTGTGCTCGGATCAAAGGGCACGAAGCTTGTCTTTTCCGGGAGCTTTACGCCCTTTTCCTTCAGGCTTTCGAGGATGGCCTTATCGAGCGGGTCCTGGGTACGCTCGTCGGAGGCGAGCCCCCCCATAAAAACGAGATCCGCATCCTCTATACCGTCGGCGGCCTGGATAGCAGACAGCGTCAGTTCGTTTAGGGTCAGTGTCCCGGTCTTATCGCTACAGAGTTCGTTCATCGCCGCCGATTCCTCGATGGCGGCAAGCCGCGTCAGAAGCACCCCTTTGCTGGAGAGGTCGAGAGACGCCACGGCACTCGTCAGCGTAAAGGTGGCGGTCAAGGCCACCGGCACCGACGCCACGAGCAGGATCAACGCAAACGGCATCACCTGCATCAGGTTGAGATGGGTCACGAAGGCGTAGACCAGGATCGCGACCACCAAGGTCGCGTCCATCAGAAGGAGGTAGCGCACGATCGACATCACGAGCGCTTCGGCGTGGCCGCGGCTTCCGGCCCCGCGCATGAGTTCGGCGGTCTTCCCGAAGTAGCTACGGCTGCCGGTGGCCGTAATCGTCCCGCTGGCCTCCCCTCGGCGTAAGACCGATCCGGAATAGACGGTATCCCCGGGTTCGCGTTCGACGGGAACCGATTCGCCCGTAAGCGCGGATTGGTCGACTAGCACTTGGCCTTCGACCAAGGTGAGATCGGCGGGCGCGAAGTCCCCGACGCGCAGGTGGACGTAATCCCCTGGCACAAGCTCCGCCGACGCGACTTGTATCCACGCCCCGTCGCGCAAAACCCGTGCCATGATTTGCAGTTTGTTGCGGAGCATGTTGAGCGCGTTCTGAGCCTTCTGCTGGTGCATGAAGCCAAGAACTGCGTTAAACAAAAGCAGAAAGGCGATGATGACGGCCTCGATACGGTTCCCTAAGATCAGCTCCAGAACCAAGGTCGCTTCCAACATCCAGGGGACCGGCCCCCACAATTTCTTGAAAAATAGGCGGAGGGGATCGGGCTTGTCTTCGCGGATGATATTAGGCCCGAATTCGGCGAGGCGCTCTGCGACCTCCGGTTGGGTTAAGCCCTTGGGCCGCTGTTCGGCGCTATTCTCGTCTGCTTGGCTCTCCATCACTGTTCCTCCGGATCGTTTTGTTGTGTCGCTTCGGATCGTCGCAAGCGCTAGCGGCGTGGTTTGAGATCGGCCTTCGCTCCTTCTTGACCAAATTTTCTGTCGAACGTTTCCTTCAAAACCGCCTTGTGCACGTCGCCGATACTGAGGATGCCGACAAGCCGCTTTCCTACCGCAACCGGAATGCGCCGAATCTTGTGTGCGATCATGACGGCGACCGCGCGCAGAATCTGATCATCCGGCCCGACCGTGAAGACGTGCGATGTCATGAACTCCGATACACGTGCGTCTAGGACGTCATGGAATTCCTTCTCAAGATCATCGAAGTGTACGGATTGGGAGATCTGAATGGCCTCGTCTATCTTGGGGTACATGGCGCGGAGGACATCCTTCTCCGATACCACTCCTACGATAGTGCCGTCATCCGTGACCACGGGGAGGCCGCTTATGTGATAAAAGCCGAGCAGTGTGGCAACGTCGCGGACCGCGCTGTCTGGTTTGACGGTCTTCACCTTAGTGGTCATGACATCTTTTACCATCATGGCGTTTCTCCGATCGCCGAGCGGGCCGGCGTGAGGTTAAGGGGGGGTTATAACGTGTTTATTAAGCCCCCTGTTATATTGAGAGACGGAATTTATCTCCGCATAAAAGCAACCAATGGCGGAGCGCTGACGAGTGGTGGTCAAGGTTAGGACTATAGGACGACACATGCCAGGCCGCAAGTTGCAACATCAGGCGTCCCGAACATCGGCCGCTCTAAATAGTGCGCACGGGGCCAGGGAAACATCTGAACGGATGGTTATCGCAGTCATGATAGCGACAGTAAATAACAAGACCGATGTAGAAGCGTTGATGGATATCAACGCGGGACGCGGGGATTTGGTAATTGCAATGTTGACTCATAAGGGCCGTTTCTTGGCGCGCACGGCGGCGCGCCCCACAACGGACCCGCGGACGAAGGATCGGGCGCCTCATGCGGGCCCTTTATCGGGTTGCCGCCACGAAAGTCAGCGGTGTCGGGGGGGTACCCAGAGCAAATGCACGGGTTTTGGGCGAGCCGGTGCGGGTCTTTGGCAAGCGATCAGGGGGAACGGCGGGGTCCGGTTGGGGTGAACCAAGGCGGGGGCAATGGTGCCGTTTCAGGCTTGAAAAATCGCCCTTTGTCCCCCAAATAGGGCCCATGCCGGGGGGACTTCCCCGGGGGAAACTGAGGAGGTGGTTACCATGACTGCATTAATGCAAAGCCCGAGCAATTCTGGATGGACTCTTGTCAACGATGAGCTGGACAACCTGCTTGAAGGGTTCTTTCGGCCGTTACGTCGCCGCTCCGAAGGGGGCTCGCTGAGCGGGGTCGTGCCCGCCATGGACGTGACGGAGCGCGAGAATGAATACGTGATTCGGATGGACATGCCCGGTGTGAGTCGTGAGGACATAGACGTCACCTTGGCCGATGGCGTGCTCACCATCTGTGGCGAAGTGAAGCGCCAACACGAGGAGAAGGCGGGGGACCGGGTCATCCGTGAAGAGCGGGCCTATGGTAAGTTGTCCCGGAGCGTACGCTTGGGCTCCCACATCAATGAAAAGCAGGTGGCTGCGAATTACAAGGACGGTGTTCTCGAGCTCACCTTGCCGAAGGCAGAAGAGGTAAAGCCGAAGAA
>JAJYPQ010000103.1 GCA_021795255.1 Pseudomonadota bacterium | reverse complement strand
TGCAGCCGCTTGTGACCTCATCACCGCTATCGATGAGGTCGTGTTAAATCAGACCCTGGCCCGGTGTAGCGCTCGGCGCACACTAGGATTGCCGGGGCGCCTGCACTTCGTGAATGTCTCGACGGCGTTGCTCGCCGCCCCTGACCGTCTGACCCATTTGGCAGCGGCGGTCGAGGTCTGCGGAACTCCGTGGCCCCAAGATGACCCTCGCTGGCGGTCTTTGGTGATCGAGATCACCGAACGGGAACTGATTACCGATCACTCCGGCGTCATCCGGGCGCTACGACCCTTACTGGACGCTGGTGTGCGCTTGGCGCTGGATGATTTCGGGAGCGGCTACTCCTCCTTTCTGTATCTCGCGGATCTGCCCATCACGTTTCTCAAAATCGAGCAGGCGCTCATTACTCGGGTCGGGCAGGATCGGCGCGTGGATATCATGGTCGAGGCCATCGCGCATATGGCCGCCGATCTCCATATCATCACTATTGCTGAAGGCATCGAGAGCGCTGCGACCGCAACTGCGGTGGCCGCACTCGGTGTTCTGTGGGGACAGGGCTATCATTTCGGACGGCCGGGGTTGGAGTGAAAGCTTTTTACGCGAGGGGCGACCATCCCATTATTTCATATTGGACAAGGCCTAGCCTGGCGCAAACCTGCATGCCGTTATACACTACGCTAGGCAACCCAATAAGGGCCGACATCCGCGTGATAAAATCCAACGGGGGGAGAATTGTCTTCGCTGACGCCTTCGCGGGTTGCGGCGGGCTGTCGCTTGGACTTATGCAAGCGGGCTTGCAAGGCCGGTTCGCAATCGAGCATGATAGGTTTGCTTTTGAAACGCTCAGCACGAATTTGCTTTCGAAGGACTCGAAGTTCAAATTCAACTGGCCTCGTTGGCTACCGAAAGAGCCGATAGCCGTCGCTACATTTCTCAAAGACTATAAGGAAGAATTGCAGTCGCTCCAAGGAAAAATAGATCTCCTGGTTGGTGGTCCGCCGTGCCAGGGGTTTTCCTGCGCAGGACGCCGTAAACACGACGACCCCAGGAACAAGCTCTTTGCCTCATACCTGCGAATCGTCGATAGCCTTCAGCCCAAAGCAGTCCTTATTGAGAACGTCCGCGGGTTCACCATGGATTTTGAGTCCGACGCCAGCGTGAGAAATTACTCGGAAAAGCTGCGCGAGAAGCTATCGACCCGGTACGATGTGTTTGAAAGATTAATTGATTTATCGCAGTTTGGAGTGCCGCAACGCCGCACACGATACTTCCTTTTAGCCATTTTGCCGGGCTTATGTGAGGGTGATCCATTTGACCTACTCATGGATCGCTTGCCTTCCTTCCTGCGGTCATTGCGTCTCAAGGCGCCAGTGTCCTCATGGACGGCCATTTCCGACCTGGAAATCTCGCTAGGCGGCAGGCAGCCATCCGCCGAAACGCCAGGGTTTGAGGAGATCAAATACACAAAGCCGCTCACGCATTACCAAAAACTCATGGGCGCCGGGGTGGAGGCACTGACAGACCTCCGGTTGGCACGGCATTCCAAGGAAGTAACGGATCGCTTTCAAGAAATTATCGAGTTGAGTCATGCCGAGGGACGATTGAACACAAGCATCAGCAAAGAGGTTCGTGCGCGCTTTGGGCTAAGCAAAATGGCCTTGCGGGTACTCGACCCTGATCGTCCCGCTCCCACCATTACGAGCCTGCCAGATGATCTTCTACATTATCGTGAACCACGAACATTGACAGTGCGGGAAAACGCCCGATTACAAAGTTTCCCTGATTGGTTTAGTTTCAAGGGGAAATACACGACCGGCGGGCATCTACGAAAAAAAGAAGTTCCACGATTCACCCAGGTAGCCAATGCGGTACCCCCCTTAGTTGCGAGGGCAATGGGCGAAATGCTGATTGAATTACTTAGCGTCCCCAGACTTCTGGTCGGCGGCGGTCGCCACGCCTTGCATCTTGAGCGCACTAAGCAAGTCCCGGAAGTCGGTCCGGAACTGCAGGATTAGGCGTCTCAATTCGCGGGTGCGCTGCACAGTAATTTGATTGCCCTTGTTGTCGATAACGGCTTTGAGTTTGCCTTCTGGCACCAATACCATGTGACCCAACCGATTTCGGTCCGGAACCACATCCTTTTGGTAGTCGATAACTTTTTTTCTGTACTCCCGGTGGGCTGTGAAAGCCTTTGTCTCTAATACCTTCGCAAGCACGCGCAGTCGGTCATTAGCAGTGAAGATCAGATGCGCCTCCATAAATTCTGCAAGCGTGGTTGCGCTTCCTAGCTTCTGCGCCTTATTCGTAACGTCCTTGACCCGCTCCCTAACACAGCTATGAGCCTTGATGAGCAGGGCGTCCTTGCCCACAGCATCCGATTTGTCGTGTATAACGGTCAAGCACTCATTCACAATGTAATCAATGTCGCTTGTGGCTCCCATCACGATCCCGCGAGTGTGATCTAAGTCGAGCACCTTCTTCACTAGAGATTCAAAGACCCCCATGACCTCCTCAACCAAATGTTCGCGGCTCGCACAATAGATACCTTCAAGGTCCTTTTGATAAACCAACTTCCTAAGATCCATCGGTGCGGTCAGGCCGGAATAAAACACAATATCCTTGTATTGAATAATATCCCGGATTTTCTCGATAACCTCCTGTCCTCGAACTCCATCCCCAAGGTCCCAATCGACCAATATCAGGTCAATTTCATCGGTGAAAACGTTATTCGCAATTATACCCTCAACTTCCTCCACTGATCGGCACGACGTCGGATTAAATAAAAAGCCCCCTTCTTCCATTTTTCTCGTAATCGAGGCGATCTGAGCCGCGATACCGTTGGGTTGGTCATCAACCCACAGAACGTTAAAGTCAAGTCTCAAACGGATTTCCTCCCGGAAACTATCTTGATTAAGAAGGATGCACCCTTCCCAACAGAGTTATTCTCAAGTTCTATGCTTCCGCCCATCTCCCCAAGTACCTGACGGACGTGATATAGGCCGAGCCCCGACCCTTGCGTGGTTGTGTACCCCATCTCGAAAATACGACTCTTGTCTGTGCCGACCGTAATGCCCCGACCATTGTCGCTAACCCGCATCAAAAGGCCGCTCTTATCAAGCCGAGAGAGCTCAAACTTTATCCACGATGCCTTCGCTCGCTTCGCGTTGCTGATTAGGTTGTCGACAACGATTGACGCGTCAATCGGATTGAAGCGCAGGTTCAAGCCCGAATGCTCATTGTAAACCTGGATGCGTAAGCGCGCGCCTCCCGACACACGGGCAATTTGCTCAATATAATCTGCGAGAAAACTCGACATGTCGGTCTCGATCTTTTCGGAATCGAGCTTGAAATTGGCGCGTGCCGCAAATCTAGTCACCGCAAGAACCTTACGATTAAGAAAAGCCACCTGCTCGATGGACTTCAGCATCTGCTCTCTCGGAACCATCTTCTTGCCGTTTGTGTCGGACAGTAGATTTTCAATCTGTTGAGCGATATCAACAGCGTAAATTGTCACTTGATGGTGCAAGTTTAGGATCGTCGAGGTATCCACGCTAACTGCGGACTCAAGGAAATGCGCACGCCTTCGCTCCGTTTCTGCTTCGGACTTAGCTTGCTCAGCAATGCTCTCCGCCGTTTCCGCCCTTCGGGTCGCCGCCGCTGCGGCTTCGCGCTCGCGGTCCGCAACTTTTCGTGCTGCCGCCTCCGATTTCTTAAGTTCTTCAAACCGTTTTTCGGCTACGTCGAGCTTAACCAGCAGTGTCTTATCTGAGGTCTTTTCTGCAATCGATCTAAGGTTGACCAATGATGATTCAAATTCGCCGGATCTCTCGTTGATCAGGTCCACCAGCCGCTTGCTATATTCCAAAAGCTCAATCTTATCGTTGTCAACGAGATTTGCCACGGCGGCTGAGACTCGGGCACGCCCAGGGTCGGTAAGCAAGCGCGAAAGGTCATCGGTATTCCCGTCCGCCTTGTCCACCCACGAAACCGGTACGACGTATTTTTCCAGTCGCTTGAGGCAATGCTCCATTACGGCTTTGTTCAGTTCCCGCACAGCAGGGGTGCCGATTAACCCCTGATTACGGCTCGATGCCTCCTGGAAATCCTCGTCCGAACCGTACACGTCAACGCGACCGATCACTTCGCGCGTACCAAGAAATCGGGCGTACCCTTGCTGTTTTCTCCTATTAAAGCCAAACCAATCGTCGTTTTCCTCACCAACAGGATAAACACGGAACCCGTTTCTAAACAGGAACACTGATCCAAATTGTACGGAAGGCAGGCCCACTCTTCTGGTAAAAGTCGTCTTGGCTGACTGGTTCAAATAATATATATCACATCTAAAATCCGACCGATTCAGATGCTTGTATGGGTTCGGTTCTCGGATTTTGTAAATCAGTTCGCCGCGATCCGTGAGCGAGGTAAATATTTGGCTGTCTTTAATCGAAACGCTAATGAAAGTGGTCTTTTCCTGGAGAGCGGAAAAGATGAAGTTCCCAACCCGGCCATTGACGATATCCCTAGCAAGAGGTTCTTCCCCCGCCTTGGCGGCCTTGGCCTTGGCTACCTTATCCAACGATTCTTCGGCAGGAGCTATTATGCGAATGTGGAACCCATCCCCCTTGTCTCCAAATGGATTAATTAGCTTCGCTAATGATGATTTGAGCGCCAATATCCGTAGACGATCCCAGCGACGCCTTAATTTCTTGACCTCTATTACCGTGCCATGCTTCAGCCTCGCGGCAAATTGTTGCAGTTTGTCTGGGAGCTCAAAGGCTGCCGTTTTGGTGTAGGTGACCGGCACGGCTTCGAAATGCTCCTTGCTATCTTTCTCGAAGCGCTCCCAATCCACTACTAATCGGTGAACAAAGCCTGTTTTCTCAGACGTAGGACGGCTTTGAAGAATAACTTCTTTTCCAAGCCGGTCAGAAGAAAACCGACCGATCCCCTTGCTCCCCGCCAAGTGTCCCCGTTCTGCAGCGACATCCCGGAAATCCTTTTCCACGCTGTCTTCTCGCTTTGCCGAATAAGCCACGAACAACCACTTTTGCTTCAGGTCGTTAAAAGACATGCCAGAGCCATTGTCGGCCACCACGACGCTGTCCTCCCCAAAGAAAATATTGACGGTATTGGCGCCAGCGTCGAAGGAGTTCTTCACCAGCTCGAAGATAGCGACTTCATCGTCCGTTATGAGTTCGCGACCGAGGACCCTTTTTAGGCCGGCGCTGACATCGAAACTTAGGGTCTCGGGTGCATTTTTCTCGGATGACTCCGTTTCGGCTCTATTTCCCGCCATGATTCTCGCCCCACTCTCTCGGACCAACTAGTCTAGAACGCAAGGTTTCACTTTCGAACATGTTTGTATACATCCTATGTCGCACAGAATCTAGCCTTCGCCGTGTCCATAATGTTGCCCACGCTTCCTTCGGGAACTGCACGACCTTAGTGGCGGCACCATGCAGGGAACGGCTCACTCCATGGCGTGCGATATCCTCAACGGTCCACGCCAACGACCTCACACCCCGCCTCTGCGAATCGAGGCGTGCGTGACCAAAACTACTGGCAGCTAACTGATCGGCAGACATTCGGGCTCATTGTCTTTGACCGGAATACGAGCGGTGTCATCATCTCTCGTCGGTTTGGTGACGGAAACCTCGAGATTCCCAATCGGAATCCCGGCACGATCCGCGTTCAAGAACTCGTCGATGCTATTATCGATCAACTCAGCGAGGCGTCGCCACCGGATAAGATTGATTTCCCCGAGCATCTGAAAGACTCGCGGATAGGGGGTGAGGTGGAGTTGTTTCGGTACTGTTATCGTCGCCATAAACGCTACTCTTCATCACCATCGCCATTATCATCGCCGTTATTGTCGATCATCGATTTCTTCCGTTTCGGCACGGCGCCCGTGGCGAAATAAGCGGCGAGTTCGGCCAGGATCGCATGCGCCGATTTTGGATGTTGCGCGAGTTTGTCGGCGAATTGGCGTCCGGGATGGATAACGTCCCACGGCGACCGATATTGCGCTTTGCGTCGCTCTCCTGGGTCCTTGTTCCCGAACCCATCGATCACCCGGTTCCAGGCCGGCTTAAATTCTTCGATAAGCATGTTTTCGCCCAACGGAATCCAGATGTCGTCTACCATGAGGTACCGATAATAGAAATCAGCCGCCTCCAGATTATGGACTTCGCTCACCGAACTCAAATGTTGGCCAAGACGATCTCGTAGCGCCGTTCCTTTAGCTGCGGCGTCCTCGGCGAACCCACCTTTACGGCCACCTTTAGGTATCGCTTTGCCGATGTAAATCGGTTTAACGAAGGCGCCGCCCCGGTTCGCGGCCGCGATGAGCGCATACCAATCCAATGGTCCCGTGTAATACAAGATGTAAACACCGGCCCCGACAAGATGTGCGGTATCGGAGAGCGGGTACACCTGCGACTCGAGAATCGAGCGAGCGATGCTTTCCGCGAGACTACGTTTTGCCAGAGGGTTATAGGGTCGTTCGTTCAAAGTATCCCGCCTTCGCGATGGGCCGAATAGTCCAGGGACTCGCGTGCCGACCCCGCAGTCCTCTACGTTTCTTGACGAATCGCATAGCTTGAAAGGGCGCCGACCACGCGACCACCTTAGGCTACGCGCTTCCGACGCTGTCCGGCCGCAAGGGCTGTGGCGATCGCACGACCAAACACGGCGGCGAGTGGAACAGGTACGGCATTACCGAGTTGGCGCATGCTTTCCGTCCACGACACCGAAGCGGGAAATACGAACTCATCGGGAAACCCCTGCAGGCGGGCGGCCTCGCGCACGGTGAAATAACGCACATCGCCGTTTCCGTAAGCGAGCATATTCTCCCCGCCCGGAACGCCATGGTCGCCGGCTTTGAGGGCTTTCGCCGGTTCGTCGAAAGGGCTTCCAGTATGCCCCGCGTACGAACGCGCGCCCGGCTGTAAGCGATGATTCGCCATGATTTCCGGTGTCTTATTCAGGGGCGGCAAATCGCTAATTACGTCTCGGACGGTAACCCACGGCAAAGTCGCGGGGCGCTCCCCCGTCGCGCGTAAGCGCTCAATTGTCGCGCACACGGGCCGTGGTATTGCGGGACGCGCGTGCGAGCCGATACCGTGCCGCAGCCAATAGTCTCCGGTAACCCATTGATCCCACAGAAGAGCCGCTTGGGAATGCGTCGCTTCCGGCATAAGCCATTCGATCGGCTGATCGTTACGAAATCCTACGATGATAACGCGGCGGCGCTTCTGCGGCGCACCATAATCCGCCGCATTTACCGGGTGAATCGAGACGCGATAAATGAGCGCGCGCTTGCTACTTCCGGAGGTGATTTTTCGTTCAAGACGCGCGACATGCTCTTGCCAGCTCTCCCCAGCTTTCAGGATCGTCTCTGGAAAACGCAGCTGCAATTCTATGTAATGAAGGTATGGCGCGAACGCCGGCCGCATCAATCCCCGGACGTTTTCGAAAAGAAAGGCGCGCGGAGCAAGCTCGCGAACCGCGCGAACGGCTTGCGGCCACATATTACGATGGTCGGCTTGGCCACGGTGTTTGCCGCCCACCGAGAACGGTTGGCATGGCGGTCCGCCGGACACGAGATCGACCGCACGTTCGATTTCTGAATAGTCGAACGCGCTCGCATCGGCCTCCACGATTCTCCACCCGGCGACCTGCTGGACGCCGCGACGTTCATTCTCTCTGAGGGTACAACAGGAATCGTGGTCCCACTCGACCACCCTATCGGGTCTAAAACCGGCCTCGCCGAGCCCCATCCCTAGTCCGCCTGCGCCGGCGAACAGCTCAACGCTACGCATCGAGAAATCTCCTCACTCTGGCTCGTAACCGCTCGGGTCTCCCCAACTGACATTCCCATACCGCCAACACGCCCCAGCCCGTCCGCCGTGGCGCGCGACCGCAACGCGCATCGCGCCGATGGTTACCTTCTAGTTTTGGAATCCAAAACCCCGGCCTCGACTTGGGGAGCCGACGACACTTACGCCCATGCCAGAAACATCCGTGGTCAAAAATGACCTTACTTCGCCCCCGAAAGGCCAATTCCGGCGTCCCGGGGAGGCCGTTCAATTGCAATCGATATCCGGTTCCACGGACGAGATGGCGGATCGCTCTTTCCGGCCCCGCATCTTTCAACCGAACCCTCCCCATAATTTGCGAACGCCGTTCACGAGTCACGGTATCCATACGACCCCCGCTATTTGTCGCTCAACAAGGGCCATCTGTCCGTGACATATCGATCCAGCGCTTCGCGGACGACCCAGGCGACGGAAACCTTCTTCTCGCCCGCGATCATTTCAAGCTCTCGATATCGCTCGATCGACAACGTTACCGACGCCCGAACGGATTTGCTGTTGACCTTGGGGGTTGTACGTTTGGGTTTCATTGTCTTTGGACGTTAACGGCCCACCTTAAAGCAAGGTGCTTCACTGTACAGCGGGGTGCCGCAGAACGCAATTCGTGTTTAGGGCTTCCCGACAGGCGGTCTTGCGGGGCTAGGGGCCGAACGAGCTAAGCTGGACCCAACCTCGGGCGCTCCCTTGCGCCGGCGTCATTTGATAACGATCCCATGAGGGTAACTCTCCTTGATTTCCCGGTAGAGTATGACGTATCCCGGCTGGAGCGTGATTTGCCACGGGGCGCCGAGGGCGCACTTTATTTGTTGCAAAATACTTCGCACCGTATCCGGTGACTTGGTGATACTTAGGGTACTGGAAGCAAGGTCTGGATGGGGTTTTCTCGACCTCCCTCCGGCGTTCTGATACCTGAGCGTATAGGGCAATTTATCCTTGAGATGCGCCAAAATGTCGGCAACGAACGAGATGCGCGCAACCCCTGGGACCTCGATTGGAATATCGATATTGACCGGGTATTTCAGGTCAAAATGCTGGGCTTTAAGTTTCGTGGTATCCCGCTGACGGCCGAAGTCGTTTGAGCCGAAACCGCTCAGGTTCCAATCAAGGGCGGTGCCGCCGCTACGGTAATACTTGATGAGCTGTTGTTCGAGGTCCATCGGGGTAAACACATAGACCCGGACTGCCTTAAATGAAACTTGCTTAGCTTCGAGGATGCGGCGGTGCTCGATTTTGCTCGCATGCCGCGCAAGCCGTTTTTTTAAGCCCGCCTCGGCATCCGTTTTGCCAATATAAACCAGACGGTTGGCGTAAAGGAGCTGGTACACTCCTTGCGCGTCATCGATTCGTTGTATTGAGCTTTTGGTTAGCACGGTTGACTTCATGTCGTTAAAAAGCGCTGTCAGCTCCCGCAGAAGCGCTGCGGACAAGTCGAACTCGAGAACCTCAAAACTTGAGCGCGTCGGCATCCCTTCCTCCGGGAGGATTATGAAGCAGCAATATCATTATTCAACGATATTACCCAAAAAGTTACCGTGTCGGCAAAATACGACCGCCGATGATACGACTTCGGCCAGCGCTAGCGATACCTCACGCTCTCTAAAAATGCTTCCGTAACAGAACCATCCGGCTAGCCGATTAGACAGTCCATCCCTCTCCAGCGAACATGGTTCGGCCAGAACCCTCATGCCATTCGGCCAACAATACGTCCATCAAGCCGCGCAAAATCATAGGAGACTATACCTGATGGTCCGCAAGCGTTCCGGCGTAAACACAAGGCCTGGATAAATTGCCGTCCGAGGCTTATTGGGTAGCTAGTCCTTGCCGTCTCGGGGCGTCCTGATAAACAGTGCGTGTGGTAACCGACATTCTCCCGCAAAAAGGCGAGGTGAACGGTTTTTGGGTCACGCTACGAACTAACTCCAAATCCGCGCTTTTCGGCATCACGCGTCGCTAAGGAATGGCCGGAGCCCCCTCTATTTGTCTACCACTAAGCACGTGGACCCATCAGCCGAGACCTTTAAGACCTTCGCTATGACCTCTTGGGAGATATCTCCGCAGTCTTTGTCTCTTATCGACACTTCCTCTTCCTCTGGGTACTGATTACGGGTCATTGGCGGTGCAATAACGCCCATTTCTTCAAATTTCGACTCATCAAGAACAAGTATATAACCATCCTTTGTTCCCTGGTCTGTAGCAAACCTTTTGGCAATATCGCAGCTTCTCGTCGTAGACACGAAACAGCCGTCATGTGCCCCCGTTTCTTGGTGATGCGCCCTTACGGCATTGTTCTCGGTGAAATCTCGATCAAAGGTGCTGTTACGCCGCATCACGAGGCCCCTGTCGCGGTCATCTCTCCGCATGACGATACGCGGTTGCGTACCCTTTGGGCGGAGTCCTTTGTGTTCGCTTTCATACATCTCGCACGAAACGCCTCTATACAACATGCTCATGACATCCTCTCTTCAATAATGGCGACGCCGGCCTTCCTGTAGTTGAAATAAGGTCGGCGAGACCTCTGTGGCCATGTTAAAAACGGCTGCGCCAGGAACCAGGCCGCAAGGCAAAGCTTTTTCTATGTCTATATTTTAGCGTGGAAAGAACCCGCGCCGAGAGAAATGGACCCCAATTCCTGGACACTCGCTTTGGTGGATATCTGCCCTTACAGTAACGCAACAAGGAGCAGAAATCCTATGAGCAAGACACGACGCAATCACGCCCCGCAATTCAAGGCCAAGGTGGCCCTAGAGGCCCTGGCCGGGGAAAAGACTATTCACGAGATCGCGGCCAAGCATCAGGTCCATCCCAACCAGGTGACCCAGTGGCGTAGGCAGCTCATCGACCAGGCGGCGGAGGTCTTCGGCAAGCCCGCGGGCAAGACGCCCGCCGACGATCGCGAGGCCTTGCT